>WHTT01000059.1:36183-41034 GCA_009377605.1 Luteitalea sp. | reverse complement strand
TGACTACTCGCCCTGCGCGCGCAGGTATTCGAGGACCTGCCGCGCTTCCTCTGGCGTCACGTTCTGGTTGGGCATCATCAGGAAGTACTCCGCGACGAGCGGTTTGATCTCGGGATGCTGCTCCGCCATCGTCTGCGGGTTGAGTACCATGTTCAGTACGAACGCCGGCGAGCGGCGCTTTGTCACATCACCGAGCGCTGGCCCGACGTACCGCTCGCGCAACTTGTGGCACGCCGCGCACTTCTGTTCGAAGATCTGTTGCCCCGCGGCCGCCAGGGCCGGGTCAACGCCGGTGAGCGTCACCGGCTCCGTCACTGGTCCGATACCGTGCTCGCGTTGGAACGGCGTCAATCCGTCCGGCGAGGCGCCTCTGGTCCTGTCAGGCGCCGATGGTGGCGTCGTCTTCTCTTCGGACTCCGAGTCGGCCGCCGGTCGGCCGCATGCAACGCCCAGAAACATCAGCACCAAGAACGGCATGTAGACATTCCTACGCCTTCGCCAGGTCCTAGAGCTCATGTCGCAGGTCTCTCATCAGCGCGCGTGGCGCTTCTACAGCACCAACAGCAACCTACGTACCAAGTGTTAGGCTCGCTTCGTACCGCAACGGATGGAGGATCGCGCGAATGAGGGCTGGGCGATTCTCAGCGAAGAGTGCGGAATAATCCTCAGCATCATCTCGATCGTGTGCCGCACCACGGGCAACGGTAACCCATCGGCGTCCTTCGTCCTTATGACCGCCGTCATACAGCAAGCGGTGGGCCAATGTCCGTCGTCGCTTCGTGTCGGCATGCTACGATCTCGTATTGATGGGTCCGCGTCTTCCCGATGTGCTGCAAACCGCGCCGGTCTTCAGGAAGCTGAAGGCCGAGGATCGGGAACGCGTCGCCGCCGTGGCGAAGCTGGCCGACTACAAACGGGGCGAGGTGATCTTCCGCGAGGGCGATCCGTCGAACCGGTTCTATATGGTGGTCACTGGGCGTGTGAAAGTGTTCAAGGTCACACCGTCGGGGCAGGACCTCATCCTCGAGATCTTCGGGCCGGGCGACCCGCTTGGCGCCGTGGCCGTCTACGAGGGGATCCCGTTTCCGGCGTCGGCCGTGGCGCTCGAGAGCGTCACGTGCGTCACGATTGGCAACGAGGACTTCTTCCTCCTGCTCGAGTGCTATCCCACTCTCGTCCGTGGGCTCCTGCTCGGCCTCACGCAGCGGCTCGTGGAGCTGACCACTCGGCTGGCTCAGCTGACCGGTGGGCGCGTCGAGCCGCGGTTCGCTCGGTTATTTCTCAAGTTGGCCAGCAAGATGGGACGCGGCGAGCGCGGCGGCATCTTCATTCCGTTGTCGCTGTCGCGACGGGAGCTGGCCGACCTGGCGGGAACGACCATCGAAACGACAATCCGGATCGTGAGTCGTTGGGGGAAGGACCAGGTGGTGCGCACAGAGAAGGATGGCTTCGTGGTGCTCAACCGCGAAGCGTTGCGCGTGCTGGCCTTCACGGGCTCGTCTCCGTGCGCGCGGCTTCCAGAGCGGCCGCCGCAGATGACGACGGCCATAGGTCGGGAAGCCGGTTGCCGACCATAGTCGACCGACGACGATGAATACCCTCCCCTGCCTGGCGCTTGCGGTGACGTCGAGCGGTACCGTGAAGGAGATCGCGCCGTCGTGCCGGGCGGTGTCGATCTCGAAGGCGGTGTCCCAGGCGCGCTTGGCTCCGGTCCGGTTACCGGCCCGGCCAGCGCGAAAGGCTATCCTTCAAGGCACGGTGATGCGCAAGGGCGTCGGCCCGCCGGGCGGCTGGCTCATGGCGTACAAGTACCAGCCGGGTTCGATGGAGGCGCGCGCCGTCACCTCCAGCCGATCGCCTAAACTGACGGGAAGCGCACCAGGCGAGGCCACGAGCTTTCAGGACACTGGTGCAGGCGCGGCACCCAGTGCCGTGATAGCCATCAGGCAGAGGAACGCTATAAGCCGAGCGCGCATGGTGGGCCTTCTCGAGTCGGAGAACGCAGTGCCGGCTCGTGACATGGCGCGGATACGTCGGGATCCCACGTCGTCGCGTGCCCGCGCCTTGCGGCCGTTGAGTCGTACCCAGGGGAGCTCACCGGATACAATGCACCGACCGGAATGACCCAGTGGCACGATTGTAGCCGGCAGGAGTTCGTACCACCTATGATGACGACGGTCATGTGCCCACGTTAGGGTGGGAACTTCCTCAGGCCGAATTTTTCGATGCGGTAGCGAATCTGTTCTTTAAGCAAGGGGATTTCGTGCTGCTTGCCCTAGTAAGTGCTTACCACGTAGGCCTTGTCGGCCTTCTCAATCCAACGTGTGCGCGCGTTGCCGCGGCTGGTGATGAGGTACTCTTTGCCACCGGACGTGAACGTGCCGCGCGCGCCGTCCAGGGTGACCGGCGTGCCGTAGCCTACCGGTAGCTCCCACGGGTAGCTGTCCTGCCCTCGTGACACAGGACGCACTCGTACCCCGGTTTGCCGAGTGAACGGACAGCTTGAGGTCGATCCGGAACCGCTTGACGTCTTCAAGATCGGGCAAAGTACGTGCCAGGCGGTGGGCGCACTTGATGGCCTCGGGGGTGAGCAGTGACGAAGGGAGTTGCGTGATTTTCAGCGGGACGGTGCAGAATACTGCCCAGCAGATTCGTCACTCGATGACTGCTGCCGTCAGACAGGCCACGATGCAGGCCTCTCTCCTTCGTGGCTTCCGATTTGCACGGTGCGATCTGCTGTTGATGGCAACTTCCTGACGCGGCGAACGCTACGCCGATTTTCAGGAGCCGAAGTTCCATCGGAGGTCACGGCCGACATCACCGAGGCGCAGACTTGCGAGGCCTGATGGCATCACTCGACTTTGATCGGGCACCATTTCTGGTGATCTGGGAGGTCACCCGGGCCTGCGCACTCGCGTGCCTGCATTGCCGGGCCGATGCCATCCCGCGGCGCGACCCTCGCGAGCTCACGACCGATGAGGGGTTCCGCCTCATCGACGAGGTGCGATCGTTTGGGGACCCGGCCCCACTCTTCGTGCTGACCGGTGGTGATCCGATGCGGCGGCCGGATCTGGTGAATTTGGTCAACTATGCCTCGCGCGCCGGGCTGACGGTCGCCATTACGCCCAGCGGCACGGCGGCCGTGACGCGCAAACGCCTCCTGGAGCTCCGCGACGCCGGGCTAAGCCGCATAGCAGTTAGTCTTGACGGCCCGGATCCGGCGTCGCACGACACCTTCCGCGGGGTGCGCGGGTCCTACCACTGGACCATGCGGATCATCGAGGCGGTCACCGAGCTGGGCATCCCGCTTCAGATCAACACGACCGTCAGCCGCCTCACCCTCCCCTTGCTTCGGGCGATGGCCGAGCGCGTGGCCACGTATCCGCTTGTGCTGTGGGCCGTGTTCTTCCTGGTGCAAACCGGGCGCGGCGCGTCTCTGGAACCGATCACCGCCCAGGAGTGCGAGGAGGTGCTGAACTTCCTGTACGAGCTGTCACTGACGGTGCCCTTTGGCATCAAGACGACCGAGGCCCCTCACTACCACCGGGTCGTCTGGCAGCGGCAGCAGGAGCGCCGACGTTCGGTCGATCCCGGCATCCGTGTGGAGCCCGGACAACAGCTTCGCGCGCCCCACAATGTGAGCGATGGGAACGGGGTCGTCTTCGTCGATCACCTGGGCCAGATCTATCCCAGTGGGTTTCTTCCGATCGTCCGCGGGGCCGTGCGACACGATTCCTTAGTGAGCGTCTACCGCGACGACACGCTGTTCAGGCAGCTTCGCGATCCGAATGCGCTCGAAGGGAAGTGCGGCCGGTGCGAGTTTCGCGCGACGTGCGGCGGGTCCCGATCACGCGCGTACGCGGCAGGCGGAGCGGTCCTCAGCGCAGATGCACTCTGCGCATACGAGCCACTTCTTGAGCTAGAATGATTGTTTTCGCGTGCCGGCATCGCCACGCGCGTGCCCGACGGCTGACTCCTATGGCGTCCTGCCCACACCTCGTCATTCTGCTCGTCCGTCCCTCCAAGTACGATGATGAAGGGTATGTGATCAGACACTGGCGAGGCGTACTGCCAAGCAACACGCTCAACTGCCTGCACAGCCTCACCGAGGACGCCGTTCATGCCGGAGCCCTCGGCACCACTCGGGTCACGGTGCGCGTCTTCGATGAGGCGGTCGATCGTGTAGAGCCGGGGCGCTTGGCCCGACGCTATCTTCGGCGCGGTGCACGTGCCGTGGTGGCGCTGGTCGGCGTGCAGACCAACCAGTTCCCGCGTGCGCAGGACCTCGCGCGTCGGTTCAAGGCCGAGGGGTTCGACGTCATGATTGGCGGCTTCCACGTGAGTGGTGCCATCGCCACGGCTACCGCGATGCCCCCCGAGTGTCAGACGATGATCGACGCGGGCGTCACGCTGGTCGCGGGCGAGGTCGAGGGCCGGTGGGCGGCGTTGCTCCAGGACGCCGCGACAGGATCGCTGCGACCGATCTACAACTTCCTCGACTCACCACCCGATCTCACCCATCAACCGGTGCCAGCCCCGTCGGCCAGACTGCAGAAGAAGTTCGCGGTCCGCGGCACGGGAACGGTCGATGTGAGCCGTGGGTGCCCGTTCCGATGCTCATTCTGTACCATCATCAGCGTGCAGGGACGGACGATGCGGGCGCGTGACCCCGAGCGCGTGCTCGAGCAGATTCGGACCAATGCCGCGCCGGGCCGCCCCGATGGTCGCATCCGGTACTACTTCTTCACCGACGATAACTTTTCACGCAATCCGACGTGGGAAGCCCTCTTCGATGGGCTGATCGCGTTGCGCGAGGTCGACCACGTGCCCATCGACTTCATGATGCAGGTG
>WHTT01000059.1:0-36084 GCA_009377605.1 Luteitalea sp. | reverse complement strand
ATGGAATCGATTCGCGCGGACAATCTGAGCAGCGTGGGCAAGCGGCAGAACCGTGTCGATGACTATCGTGCCGCCATCGCGCGGTGGCACGAGGCGGGAGTCGTCTGTCACGTCGGCTACATCATCGGCTTCCCTCACGACACCTACGCGCGCGCCATGGCGGACATCCGCGCCCTTCGCGACGAGCTCCTGGTCGATCAAGCGTCCTTCTTCTTGCTGACGCCACTCCCGGGATCGCAGGACCATCGTGCGGCGGTCGCCGCCGGCGCGCCGCTCGACCGCGACTACAACAAGTTCGACTCGTTCCATGTCACCCAGCCGCATCCGCGAATGTCCGAGGAGGAATGGCTGCGGGCGTTTCGTGACGCGTGGCGGACCTTCTATTCGTTCGAGCACATGGCGCGCGCCCTGCTCCGGCAGAATCCGCACACCTACTGGGGGCTGTTCAAGGTCTTTGTGTGGTATCGCGCCGCTATGCTGGAAGGCGCGCATCCGATGATCACCGGATTCTTCCGGCTCAAGCGTCGCACAGCGCGACGGCCAGCGCTCCCCCTCGAAGGCCGGGTCCAATTCCTGCGCCGCCGGATCGCGGAGATCGCGTCGCAGTGTCGCGCATATCTGGCGATCGCGCTCGAAATGCAAGAGCTGTGGCTCCGGACGCGGATCACACGCGCGGACTACGCCCCCTGGAAGGCGTTGTGCGACTTCGTCACGCGAACCCGGACGCCCGCCCATATCAAGCTCGGATGGGGTCGACTCCACGCAGAGCTCGCCTCGCGCCTGCGGTGCCTCGGTAATCCCGGCCAACGCGCGACGATGTTACTGAGCGCGACGATGCGGCAGCGCCTGGACGCCATCTGGGAGGCGCTCGGCGGGTACGTCGACCCCGGCTCCCGCGCGCCCACGGCGGGCGGCACCTCTCTCGAAGACACGGCATCAACCGCCGACGGGCCACGGCAGGCCATCACATCCGATTTCCAGCTGGCGCGAGTGCTCCGCGCTGCCGGGCGGAGGCTGAACGTCTTCGCGGCACCGAGCCTGGAATCGCGACGAGCCCTGACGCGTTACTGGCACGAGACCTCGGCTAAACTGCGTCGCTTCGAACCGTGGCGTATCAACCCGATGACCTTCACCTGGTGCCTGGCGCGGGATGCGCGGAACATGGTCGTGTTCCTCATGGCCATGTTGACGGAGCGCTATTGAAGCCGTCCTGGTCATTGACGGTGTGCTTCCTTGGCAGCCGGCATCGCATCGGCCCCGCACAATCTTGCCGGCGAGACCTCCGCGAGATCAAGCCAGTCTGCCTGCTGTCCTGCCATCGCGAGCACCGCCACCTCACCGATCGCTCCGCGCAGACAGATTGACCGCCACATCACCGGTCACTCGAGCGGGACAGCGGCAACAGTTTGACTGCACGCCGAAATCGATGAGGTCTGTGGGCGTGAACAGCGGTAACGGGCTCGCTGTGCCGCCGGGTGCCAAATGCACCAGTCGACGTCGCTGGTGCGGGCGATCAGGCGACACGCTTCAAAGGCGTGATTGACCTGCTGGAACGGGCGGGCACCTGCTCGAATCCGTAGTCCAGACGTGTTTACATCATCATGCGCCAGAGCGTGAGGGCTTCGGGTGCATCAGCTCCTCGTCTTCCACCAGGCGTCCCTCGGCTCACTCAGAAATCTCCGTCCTTGATGTAGGGGTGACTCCACAACGTCACCTGCAAGAGGCATGATTTGATCCACGCAGCATGCATCTTCTCAACGTCTTCGGCCGAGTTAGAAGGCACGGTTCGAGGAATGGCAGCAGCCAATGTTCGCAACCGGAGCCGAATTGTCACGGCGTGCGGGAAGCCCGTCTGGCGTTCTGGGCCAGGTATCGAAGCTACTTTGGCGAGGACGGCGACCCCCTTGGCAAGACGAAGTGAAGACTGAAACGTCGGTCTCGTTGAGGATCTGCGGAATCCAAAATTAGCGCGCGAGTTTCTCCCCAGGGCTGTTGAACAAGGCGTTCCCGTGCGGTTCCGCTTGGTAAGGTCATCCGCGCAATGGGCGTGACAGAATTTGCCGCGAAGGTGCGGACGGCCAATCCGACGTGCTACGTGCGATCAAGTCGCACCACAACCCGACCGCAGGACACGCTCGATCGGCTCCTACGACTCAAGCTTCGGCTCAGGCTCGCGCCCACCGGAGGACCAAAACGGGGGCGCGATGCGTGACTTATGAGCGCGGTTTGATCGGGCAGGGGATCGCACGAACGGGCTCACGTCGCGGCGACTACGATCTCCATGACTGTCCCTATGATTGTCCCTGCGCCGCGCCAAAACCGCGTTTTTGAATTAACCTCGAACTCATCCGGCGGCGCCCCGCACGGGGACCGCTAGGAGCGCGCGTCTATGCCCCATGCCCAACAGACCGTCGTCACCTGCGTGGCTGACCATCTGTATAGATGATACGAGCCCCGCCCGCGCAGTCTCGACGGCGAACGGTCATTTCGGGCTCCTGGTCATGCGGGAACGGGCGCAGTCGTTCGGCAGCGACCTCCGGATTTACAGCGCGCGCCGGCGGCTGCTGCTGCTGCTGTGGGCGTCGCGGCCCCGGCGACCACCCGCGCATCATCGTCGAACCGTCGCGCCCCGCACCTTGAAGCGAACGTCTTCGAGCTCGACGAGCCGATCGAGGGCACGCGGCTGTGGGTGGTGGAGATCGCTCATCTACCTCAGCGGAGCGATGGACGGTGACCCGAACGGCCCGACCTCTATTTCTGAGCGTCGGGGTCGGCAACGAGCATCGCCTCTTTGGTCTCTTTGCGCCAGCGCAAAGACAATGGTGATCTCCGTGGGTATCTTCGTCCTTGACCGTCATGCGGCACGAGCACGAGGACATCGAACGGGGAGGTGGCGAACGCTGGATCCTTTGAGGAAGCATTGGAGCAGCTCCGTTATGCGCTGTAGGTGGCCAGAGACCATTTCGCCAAGGACCAGCAAATCCTCTGACGGCGTAATCGCCGCGGCCGGGCGATTGGCGCCCTCAGGAAGGCGGACCTGTCCACTGACAATGTCGAGTGCGCCCAACGGTGACCAGCGGCATCTTGCCGCACGTGAGTTGTCCCACGACTGGGTACCGCTGGCCGCTTCGAGGTCGGGCCGTCTCCGAGCGCTGCAGATGGTGACCGGATGGGGCCGGCTTTTCGAGAGAGACGGGAGTGAGGACGTTCTGGCCGATCCCGAGAGCGTGGTGGCGTAAGGCATGGTACGCAGGTGGGTCATCCTTCAGCACGTGGCGTGGGAGAGCCCTGGACTCATTGCCGCAGAGGCTCGTGCGCGTGGACTGCCGATTGAGGTGCGCCGCCTGGATTGCGGCGGCACGATTCCCCCAGTCGCCGACGTTGCCGGACTGATCGTCATGGGTGGCCCCATGGGAGTCCACGACACAGTCTTGTATCCGTACCTCACCCCCGAGCAGCAGCTCCTGCGCGCGTGCGTGGAGCGCGGCCTGCCGGTTCTTGGGGTCTGCCTGGTGGCACAGCTCTTGGCGGCCGCTCTCGGCGCTCGCGTCGACAAAGGACCAGCGGCGGAGATCGGCGTGGGCGACGTGAGCTTGACCGCCGAAGGACTGAGGGACGCGGTGCTTGGAGGGGCGGGCGCGACTCTGCCCGTCATTCATTGGCACGAGGATACGTTCGAGTTGCCTCCGGGTGCGACGCATCTTGCGCGGAGTTGCCTGTACGCGAACCAGGCCTTTCGTGTCGGAGCGTGTGCCTACGCATTGCAGTTCCATGTGGAGGTCGATCGCTCGCTTGCGCTCACGTGGGCAACACGCTTGCCGCCGGGCACATTGATCGATGAGGAGCGCCGCGTCGAGGTCGAGCGAACTGGGCGAAGGATAATCAGCCGCTTCTTCCAAGCGGCGCGAGTGGAACCATCGACGAGCTAGTGGGCTCCGCACACCTGGAGATGCGTTCATGCCATCCCATTCAGTCACTGAAAGCGCCGTGCTCGAGGCGCTGAAAGTCGTCCACGATCCAGATCTGCACCGTGACATCGTGAGCCTTGGTTTCGTGAAAGAGCTGCGGGTCCAAGGAGAGCAAGTGTCCTTTGCCATCGAGCTCACCACTCCCGCGTGCCCCGTGAAAGATCAGCTTCGTGGACAGGCGCGTGCGGTGGTGGCGCAGCTGCCTGGCGTCAGCACGGTGGACGTGACGATGACGGCAAGCGTGCGAAGCGTGACGCCCGAGGCGGGGCGCATGCCGGTCCCCGGTGTCAAGAACGTCGTCGCCGTGGGCGCGGGCAAGGGCGGCGTCGGAAAGACGACCGTCGCCGTGAACGTGGCGCTCGCGCTCGCGGCATGCGGGGGTCGGGTGGGCATGCTGGACGGCGACATCTACGGTCCGAATGTGCCCATTATGCTCGGCGTCCGCACGCAACTCGCGAGCGATGGCAACAAGATCGTGCCGGCGGAGAAGTACGATCTCCAGGTTGTCTCGATGGGATTTCTCGCGGGTGATGACTCACCGATCATTTGGCGTGGTCCGATGCTGCACGGCATCATTCAACAGTTCTTCCGCAAGGTGCGCTGGGACAATCTGGACTACTTGCTGGTCGATCTGCCTCCCGGCACCGGAGACGTGGCGCTGAGCCTGAGTCAAACCGTTCCGGTCGCGGGTGCCATTGTCGTCACGACGCCGCAGACGGTGTCGCTGGCTGATACGCGCCGTGCGGTGGCCATGTATCGTAAGCTCCGGATCCCCGTGATTGGGCTCATCGAGAACATGAGCCATTTCGTGTGTAGCGCGTGTGGACGCGAGAGCGACATCTTCGGCAAGGGCGGTGGTGAGCGGTTGTCAGAGGAGCTCGACGTGCCGTTCCTCGGCCAGATCCCACTCTACGAGCCCATTCGTGTGGGCGGGGATACAGGTGTGCCGATCGTGGTGGCCGAGCCGGGGTCGCCCGCGACGCATGCTTTTCTCGGGGCGGCCGAGCGGGCAGCGGCACAAGTGTCCATTGCGAGCTTCAAGGCCATTCCGCTCACGTCGGTTCAGCAGTCAGGGTGACAGGTCCAAGGGATGCGCCAGGGACTCGCAGCGACGGGGTGACGGCGATCCGCCGCGTGACGCTGCTATGGTGTCGATCAGCCACGGCGATCACGGTCAGTCTTCCGCGGATGCGTTGGCTGGCGCTTCGGGGCAGGCACCGGCCGAATGCGGATCGACGGTTGCTCGTCAGCATTGACGATGATCTGACACAGGCCCCGGCACGTCGGCTCGCGTGTGCCGTCCCACTTCGCGATTGCGCTCGCGAGCTGATCGCGAAACCGCGTGAGCCGATGAATCCGCTCATCGACCGCCGCAACGTGGCGCCGTGCAAGCTCCAGCACATGCGAGCATGGCGTCTCGCCTGCTCGACTCAACTGCAGAATGGCGCCGCTTTCTTCCAGCGAGAAGCCGAAGGCCTGTGCCTTCTTGATGAACTGGAGCTCTTCAACGGTGGCTTCCGTGTACCGACGATAGTCCGTCGTCGAACGCGAAGGAGCCGGCAGGAGCCCGATGCTCTCGTAGTACCGAATCGTCGGCGTACTGATGCCCGTTCGCTGGGCCACATCGCCAATCAGGAGGCGGCTTGTGGACATCGTTATACCTCGACATGAACGTGGCACGGTGCGCCCGGCTCGTAGCGCCACCGCGTAGACGTTACCCCGTTATGCGCTTACCCCCTTATATCTCGATCGCGGTAAATCTGGCACGCTTGAGCGCCTCTGTGAGTCGAGGCTCCTTCACACGGTGTGGTTCGTAGCGCACCACGACGTGCTTTTGCGCCACCTGCGGCTTGACCTGGCACACGCCCGGGAGTGCCCTGAGTGCCAGGCTGATCTTTTCCGCACAACCTTCAAGCTGGGGACACTGGCCCAACATCCGGTAGCGACCCGCGCCATGCCAACGTTCTTGCGCGAGGCCAGCGTTCATGTGACGACTCCCTACACCTGAGCACTGGAAGGCTGCGCTTAGTGGGGCATGGTCGGCAGGCGTTCGGTCATCTGACCCGAAGCCGAGCGCACCTGGAGATAACCCATTGCACCACGTTGTGCGTCGGCGAACTCATGATCGACGAGGATGTAGGTGCCTTCCTCCGGTGCGATGAGCTCGACCACGACGCCATTGCTCGCGCCAAGCGGCACGGTCTGCAGGCCAGCCCACTCGTTGCGTGGGTCGCCCTCGTAGAACACACGGTCGAAAATGGCACCGACGACGTGGAAGCTCGAACCGTCGTTTGGTCCGACGTTCTGGAAGTAGATCCGGACACGCTCGCCGGCGTTCGCGATGAGCGGCGACTCGCGAAGCGCTTGCGTGTGTCCGTTGAACGCCACCTGCGACGGCTGTTTCGCGAGCGCGCGGTCGAAATCGAGCACGTGCAGCTCGCCGTCGCCAGGCTTCAGATAAAACTCCGACTGCACGACCACGTAGCGATGGTCCACGACGTCGTCGGTCGGGAATCCCGAACGCGGGCTGACCACGACCACACCGTACTGCCCCATCGCCAGATGCATGAGGACTGGCTCCACACCGCAGTGATACAGATACACGCCGGGATAGTTCGCGACCCACTCGAAGCGGATGCTCTCGCCGGGCTGGATCGCACGCCACTTATCATCGGGCGCGACGGTGCCGGCATGGAAGTCCATCGAGTGAGGCATCGGTGCCACAGCCGGCGTCCGCTTCTGGAGCTGGTCGCGCGCAAGATCACGAAGGAATGGCGATGCGCCCGCTGATGGTTCGGTGACCGTCACCTCCGTGTCGCTTCGATTCTTCATCGTGAAGACCACACGATCCCATTCGCGCACGTGCACGACGGGACCGGGCACCGTACCGCCGAATGTCCACGCCTGGTAGCGGACGCCCGGCGCGACCTCGATTTCAGCGGCGACCACGTCGATCCGCACGTGGTGCGTGGTGTTGCCCGCCTGGAGCGGCGCGAGCGCCGGTGCACGCGTCACATTGCGTCCGGTGACGGGTGGACCGTTGTAGTCCTCCTGAAACACGGTGGCCGGCGGCATACCGAACACCTTGGCGCCCGGTGATTGCCGCGGCGCAGTCTCGGTCCTGAGCAGCAGAACATCGGCGACGAGCGTCGCCGCGCCAAAGATCACAGCCAGAATCCCGACGGTCCGGAGGCTCGGATCTCGCATGACGTGTGCCTCCTTGACCGGCGTCGCGCCCGGGGTATCCTGCGCGCACGCACAGTCATGACCACGGTACACAACGCTCGGCGCGGGCGCTTTGCGCTGGCGCAAGGTCGGTCGAGGAATGAGATTCGTCGTCGTCGGTGCGCGAGAGCGTCTCGAGGCGGCGACGCCCGGAGCGCAGCACGCCGTCGGCCTCCCATTGCGACGAGGTGCGGCTCACCGTGTAAAGGATCGTGCCCGTGAGCTCGGCGACCTGCTGCCGGGTCAAGGGAGGGATGATGAGGACGCCCTCGGGGGTGGGCTGGCCGCACTACCACATCAGCCGCGGCAAGGTGTGGCCCAGTCGCTGGCCGCCGCGCTCGGTCGTCAGCTGGCGAACGCGCGCGAGGGCATCGGTCATGTGCCGTGCGATCTCGCGCATGACGGTCGTGCGGACCACAGGGACGCGCTGGAGCAGTCGCGTGAGCACCTCACATGGCCACGCCCAAAGCCGCGTTCGTTCGACCGCGAGTGCCGTCACCGGTAGGCGGTCCCGTCGAGGGCCACACTCCCACCGAACGGCTCCCCCGGCCCGCCGAAGCGCACAGTGAGGTCGCGGCCGTCCGGATCAGCTCCACAAGCTTCAGCAAGCCGGTCTCGATCAGCTGGACGCGTGTGCTCGCTCACCTGCCGGGCAATGGTTGCGTCTGCGTCGCACCTCACGCGCACAGGACTCACGCAGCCACATCGTCTCGTCGGCGAGGCCGTCGAAGATCCGAGACCGGCTGAGATCGGGCGGTACCTCCATCCGTATCTTTCATTCAACTCAAGCTTCCGTTAGATATCTGAATCATGCCTCTTGCTTGCAGGCTTTCTGCAGTTTGCGCTGGATCAAAGACCGCGTGGGCGACGAGTGGTACCGTGACGGCCATGGAGATGGCGAGCATGCTCGCCACCCGGAACGGTGAAGTAGATGACGATGTGGGTCATTCTTGGAGCGTGTCTCGTCGCCGGATCAGCGCACGCCGAGCAACCGACGACGCCGGGACCGGGCGCTCAATCGACGCCAGCGCGAGTCATCGCGCTGACGGGGACCGACGACATGAGGTACTCGCCCGATACGATCGAGGTCAAGCCCGGCGAGCGCGTGCGGATCACCCTGAAGGCGGTGAGCAAGATGCCGAAAGTGGCAATGGCGCACAACTTCGTGATGCTCAAACCGGGCGCCAACGTGGAGGCGTTTGTCAACGCGTCGGCGATCGCCCGGACGACGGACTACATTGCGCCCACGCTCAAGGACCAGGTCCTGGTGGCATCGGGGCTGGCTGGAGGTGGTGAGACGGTGTCCGTCGACTTCTCAGCCGGCCACCATCAACGTGTTTCGGCAGCATCGCATTGACTGCTGTTGCGGAGGGAACATCTCGCTCGCCGACGCGTGCGTTCGTCACGATATCAATCCGGATACCCTCTTGGCCGAGTTGCGCGCAGCGATCGTCGCCGCCGGCGAAACCCGACCCGAGGACGTCGAGCGGACGTCCGATCATGCCCTGCCGGGTGAGGAGTGGGCGGAGGTGCGCGGTTACTACCGGCAGATGGCACTCATCAGGGCGTTCGAGCTGCGCGCCGGCGAGATGTACCAGCGGGCCAGGATCGGCGGGTACTGCCATCTCAATCTCGGCGAGGAGGCCACCGTTGTCGGGTTGATGGCGGCGCTGGAGCCTCGGTACCGTGATGGCCATAGAGCTGGCGAAAGGCTCGCCACCGGAGGGGATTCATCATGCATGTCCATGTGCATCTCGAGAACAGCGTTCTGCATGCCTCAACCGACTTCGGGCTCCGTCCCCTGCCGCATCATGCCTGAGCTCGCTTACATCGACAACGAACACATCACCGATCCACGGATCAACCTCGCCATCGAAGAGTACGCGTTGCGCTATCTGGATCCGCGGTACACATACGTGCTCTTCTACGTCAACGAGCCATCGATCATCGTCGGCCACAATCAGAACACGTTCGAAGAGATCAACCTTCGCTACGTCCGGGACCGGGGCATTCATGTCGTCCGCCGGCTTTCCGGGGGCGGAGCTGTTTACCATGACGCGGGTAACCTCAACTTCAGCTTCATCACCGACCACCGCCCGGACCGCCTGCACAACTTCCGGTTCTTCACTGAACCGGTGGTCCGGGTGTTGCAGTCAATGGGGGTGGCCGCCGAACTCCAGGGGCGCAACGATCTGATGGTCGACGGCCGCAAGATCTCGGGCAATGCCCAATTCTCGACGACCCGGCGCATGTTCAGCCACGGCACACTGCTTTTCAACAGCAACCTGGAAGAAATCTCGCACGCCCTCAACGTACAGCAGGACAAGATCCAGTCGAAAGGGCACCAGCGCGTTCGCAATCGGGTGGCGAACATCGCGGACTACTCAGAGAAGGAAGTGGATGTGCCCACCTTCCGGATGCAGCTCCTCAACGGCATCTTTGCTGGAAGCGGCGTCCGGCGGCAGCGGCTGAGTGCGCAGGACTGGTCCGGCGTCCGGCGGATCATGGAGCGGCGATATGCGCGGTGGGACTGGAATGTTGGCGCCTCGCCACGCTTCAACGTGGCGCGCGTCCGCCGTTTCGCCTTCGGCGAGGTCGACGCGCGTCTCGAGGTGCGCAAGGGCCGTATCGACCAGATTCACATCTTCGGCGACTTTCTGGGAACGGGGGTGGTGCGGCGAATAGAGCAGGCTCTGCGCGGCGTTTCGTACGACCCCGAAGTCCTTCAAAAAGCGCTTCGTGGACTCGATTTGCGTGCGAGCTTCCCCGGCCTCCCCACCGATGCGTTCCTGGCGCTTCTCCACCCAGCGAGCGTTCGAGAGAAGACCAGTGAAGTCACGAGAGCGTCTACGAGCGGGGGTTTGCCGATGAAACGTAAGGCCCTCCTGTCTGCAAGAGGTTGTGATGGGAGTTCTCACCGGCAAATGGACGGCGTAGCTTCCGCCGCCAATAAACACTCGGCATGGCAGCAGGCCGATGGCTGCGGGACGCGTGTCATCGGGAGTTGAAATGGAGAGCTGGTTGACGTTTGTCCGCTGGGCCCACGTTCTGGCAGCGGCCTCCTGGCTCGGAGAGGTAGTGGTCATCAACTTCGTGCTGGTGCCTGTGCTTGGTCACCTGGACACCGGTTCCCGAGAGCGCTTCGTGGATGCGGTTTTTCCCAAGATCTTCAGGCTGGCATCAGTCCTCTCCACCTTAACCATTCTGACTGGTCTGATACTGGCCCTTCGCTTCAGTGGGGAACACCTCGACCTCTTTACCACGACCGCATGGGGCCGCGCGATTCTCGCAGGGGGAACGATGGGGCTTCTGCTGACAGCCTTTCATTTCGTGATGGAATCGAGACTGGAGCGTTCAATCGCCTCACACCGTAAGAACCCCGGAGCGAGCGTAGCCGACGACGTGCTCCACCGCCTTCGGGTGATTCCCCGGGTGGGCCTCGTTGTGCTGCTTGTCATATTCGGACTGATGATGTACGCGGCGAGGGGCCTCTAACTGAGGCTGCCCGCCAGCTCTTGATTCAATCACGTGAGATCTCACGACGGCGGGCCTCATTCACGCCGGACACTCATGAGGCGTGCAATACCTTCAGCCGACGCGTCTTCGCCGACGAGGCGCGGTCGCGATGAAGAAAGCAGCTATAAGACGATGGTCACGGTCTATGAGGAGTACCGGCGCTTGCTGGCAGGGACGGAGCACGAGATAGCGTTTTGGCCCAGGAAGAGAAGATCCGCCGGATCCTGGAGCTGAAGCGCCAGAAAAACGTTCTGGTCCTGGGTCACAACTACATGGCAATTAGCAACCAACACATTCGAACACCATCCATTTCGATGTTTGCGACACGGCGCTGATCGAGGCTTCGTCGCGTTGGTCTCTTCTCTTGCCCTCCGCGTGGTCAGTCGCGATCAGCCATGCGCGACCTGGCCGGTCTTCCTGTTTACCCAAGACGTCACCGCCAGCCAGCCGATCGGTAGGAGCACGAGCAGATAGGTGAACAATTGACCGTAGCGACCGTGGGGGCCGTACGGTTCGGTCGCCCAGTGCAACGATTCGCTGTAGGGCAGGACGCGCGCTTCCGTCAACTCATGAAAGCCGTAGATCAGGAGCTGGACGACGAACACGAAGAGAAACACGGCCGTGACTTGGAAGAAGCGCGCCAAGTTCACTCGGTGTCCGTAACGGGCCCACAGCCAGGCCACGCCGGCCGCCGCCACGATGCCCCCCATCGCGCCCGCGAACACCGGCACGGAGTGCGCCTGAAAGAGCAGCACGCCCATCAAGACGACCGTCTCGATGCCCTCGCGAGTGATCATCAGAAGCGTGAAGAGGAACACGCCCACGAATGCCGTGCGTCCTTCACGAACGGCCGACGTTTCCAGTCGCATCTCGATCTGGCGCTTGAGCCGCCGCCCTGCGCGCCACACGTGTACCGTGAAGGACGCGACCAGGATCGCAGCCGCGACGGCCAGCACGCCTTCCCACAGCGCCTGATTCGGTGCCCGTTGAAACAGGAACGCGGCAGCCACGCTCACGAGGACGGAGGCAGTGATCCCCCAATGGACCGCCGACACGAGATGATGGCGTCCGGTCTTGCGCAGGTAGGCGAGGCTAATCGCCACAATGAGAAACGCTTCGAGTCCTTCACGCAAGGTGATGACAAATCCTTGGTACATGTCCAGTCCTCCAGCAGTGCCGGGATCCGACAACCGGGAATAGTGGACGGTCGCGCCTGCGTGCACCCGGCGGCCCCGCGACGGGAATGCCGCACGTGTTGCTCAGCACACAGATTGTCGACACCGACAAGGAACTGCACCTGACGCCCTGCGTCCTTCGCGATGCGCGCATCCCAGAGGTCGGCGCCGGCGAGAAGTCGTCGATGCGGCCGTCCTGGTCAGGATGATGATCATGAGTGGGCGCGGCTCTGGTGGCGCTCGGCGCATGACGTGTCTCTCCTCGACCGGCGTCGCGCCCGGGGTCGTCCGGGACGCTCATGACCACATTACTGAGCACCCGGCGCGGGCGTTTTGTGCTGGCGCAAAGTCGGTGGAGGAATGAGATTCGTCGGCGGTGCGCGAGAGCGTCTCGAGGCGGCGGCGCGAGCGCACGACCAGGCGCTCGGTCGTCAGCTCGCGAACGCGCGTGAGAGCATCGGTCATGTGCCGTGCGATCTCGCGCAGACGGTCGTGCGGACCACAGGGACGTGCTGGAGCAGCCGCGCGAGCACCTCACGTGGCACGCTCAAAGCCGCGTTCGTTCGCCCGCGAGTGCCGGCAGCGGTACGCGGTGCCGTCGAGAGCCACACTCCCACCGAACGGCTCGCCCGGCCCGCCGAAGCGCACAATGTGCTCGCGGCCATCTCCTCGTCGGCGAGGCCGTCGAAGATCCGCGACCGGCTGAGATCGGGCGATGCCTCATCCGTGTCTCTCATTTTGGACCACGGGCAAGTCTCGGACCCCTGCCCTCCTACCTGCAGATCTTTTGCAGTTTGCGCTAGATCAAAGACGGCGTCTGCGATGAGTGGTACCGTGATGGCCATGGAGCTGGCGAACGGCTCGCCACCCGGAGGGGATTCATCATGAAGATCACGCCACCACCCCGACGGCGAACGCATGACCCACTGCGCGTCTGATGGAGGGATCTGATGCGTCGAGCGAAAAGCTGGAGAGCCGCTAGCGTCTATACCGTGGGCCATTCGACGCGCACGCTCGACGAGGTGGTCGCGCTACTGCGGGCGTTCAGCATCTCGGTGCTGGCGGACATCCGGACCATTCCTCGCTCGCGTCGCAATCCACAGTTCAACGGCGACATGCTTCGATCGGCTCTTCGTTCGCGGCGACTTCGCTACGTACATCTCCCGCAGCTCGGTGGCCTGCGTCGGGCATGCGAGGACTCACCCAACACCGCGTGGCGCAACGCACGCTTCCGAGGGTTCGCCGACTACATGCTGACTCAGGACTTCGAGGCCGGACTGGCGAAGCTGCGTGCGCTGACGACCGACGACAGGGTCGCCCTGATGTGCGCGGAGGCCGTGCCGTGGCGTTGTCATCGCTCCCTCATAGCCGACGCGTTGACCGCCCGCGGAGCACACGTAGAACACATCACCAGCGCCGAACGCTCGACCCGACACCACGTGACAGCGTTCGCCCAGGTCGATGGCACGCGCGTTACCTATCCGGGTGATGAAGGCGGGCAGCTTGCTACTCTGGCGCCGTTCCACCTCGAGGCCACCGTGCGTGTGCTGCAGCGCCGACCGACGAATCTGGTCGATGTCTGGCACCAGCGCAGATACCTGCGAGCGCTGACGCCGGCCGACGGTCTTGCACTGGTCGAGGTGGTGAATCACGGGACCATTGACGATCCAAACGTCCGGTGCAACGTGCTTCGCGGCGACTGTTCCAGTGCCACCCGTGTTTCGCTCGGACAGACTTTGCGGAAGGTGCTCGGTCTGGATCTGAATCCGGAGCCCTTGCTGCGGCTGGTGGAGGCTGATCGTCGGCTTCGCCCCATCGCGGTCGCGCTGCGTGGCATGCGACCGCCGCGGTTCGCCGGGCTCTTCGAGGCGTTTGCGAACGTGGTGCCGTTCCAGCAGGTAAGCCTGGATGCTGGCGTGACGATCGTTCGCCGGCTGGTCGAGCGCTTTGGCGAGTCCCTTGAACACGAGAACCATCGCTGGCACGCCTTTCCTGCCGCTCGGGTTGTTGCCGAGGCGCGTCTCGACGCCATCAGAGCATGCGGTCTGAGTCTTAGAAAGGCCGAGACGATCCGTCAGTTTGCGCCGGTGCAAAGACGATGATGATGTCCGTGGGCATCTTCGTCCCGGCGCATGACGAGAAGAGCATGCGGTGCCTGTCTCTTCCCCGTCTGAGCCACCAGACCGTCGCCGACGTGTTGTGGCGCTGGTCGGCGGCCATGCTCGTCTTCTACCGGCTGCGCATGGCCTGCGTGGGCTGCGATATGGCCGAATTCGAACCCGTTGCCAGGCGGCGCAGAGCTATGGGCTGAGACCCCGAGGCGTTCCTCGATCTACTTCACATGGCCATCGACACGAGCAACTCATGAAACTGACCGACGCACTCCTGGGCGAGCATGGCGTCATCTACGCTCTGTTTGATCACGTGGAACGAGAGCTGCCAGCCACTTCCACGCTGGAAGACGTGCAGCGCGTGACCAGGGTACTGGCTGCCGCACTGGTGTCGCACGCGCAGATCGAGGACGAGATGCTCTTCCCGCCGCTCGAGACGTACTTGGGCCCGGCAGGGCCTTTGGCCGTCATGCGGCACGAGCACGAGGAGATCGAACGGGCAATCGAGGAGGTCGCGAACGCTCGATTCTTTGACGAAGCATTGGAGCGGCTCCGCTATGCGCTGCAGGTGGCCAGAGACCATTTCGCCAAGGAGGAGCAAATCCTCTTCCACATGGCCCAGCAATCGATACCCGTGCAGGATCTCGAACAGCTCGGTCACAGATGGGCGGACAGCCGAGGGGTGGCGGTGGGGTAGAAAGGCCATGGCTGACATCACGGTAAGCCAGATCGAGGGGCGCGACAGCGGCTGACGGTCTGGTGCGTCCGCATCTCAGGACCGCTCGAGAAAACGAAAGAGGTTGATGCCATGCTGGCGAACGAATTCTCCAAGATCTTCCGCGAGGAGCACCGTTGTGTGAGGGACGCCCTATTCGATCTCATCGATGCGTTCGACCAGCGGGATACGGGGCGTGCGAGCAGCCTGCTCCAGCAGATTGCCGGCTGCACCGGCCCCCACTTCCGGTACGAGGAGGAGGCTCTGTACCCAGCACTCACCGACGTGTACGGGGCCGGGTACGTCGAGCAACTCCTTACCGCCCATGATGGCGTCATCGCCGCAGCCGGCGAGCTCTCGGCGCTCTCGGGCAAGGCGGAGCTCTCCACTGATGATGTCGAGCGCGGCAAGCAATTGACCCGCGGCATCTTGCCACACGTGAGCGATTGTGAGGGGCTTTCGATCATGGTCGAGCGTTTGCCGGAAGACGTCGTGCGCACCATTCTCGATACGCGGACGCGGGCGACAGACGCCGGGCTCGACCTCATGCGGTGGTCGCGCGAAGTGCGGCAACGACACACAGGCTGAAGGGATGGCATTCAAAATCCGCGTCAAGCGCGTATACGAGTCACCGGCGGCTGACGATGGCGTGCGGCTCCTAATCGATCGGCTGTGGCCGCGCGGACTCAAACGCGATGCCGCAGCACTCGACGGCTGGCTCAAGGAGGTTGCTCCCAGCGACTCGCTGCGGGGGTGGTTTGCTCACGAACCCGCTCGCTGGGATGAGTTCGTCCGGCGCTACTTTGCTGAGCTGGATGAGCATCCCGAATGTCTGGAACCAATTCTGGAATATGCGGACCAGGGACGAGTCACGCTGCTCTACGCGTCACGCGATGCTGAACACAATAACGCCGTCGCCCTCGCGCGCTACCTCGAGGGTCGCGCGCCTCGCAGCGGGTCGCGCAGATGATGCCCACGATCCAGGTGCTCTCGGTCTGGCTGCATATCCTTGCCGCGGCCGTGTGGATCGGGGGCATGGTGTTTTTGGCGGTGGTGCTCGTGCCCGTGTTGCGCAAACCCGAGCTCCGCGAGCACGCCGCGGTGTTGATCCACGTGACCGGCATCCGGTTTCGATACGTCGGTTGGGTATGCCTGGTCGTGTTGATCGGCACCGGCATCGTGAATCTGACCCGATGGGGCATCGGATGGTCAGAGCTGACGAGCGTTGATCTGTGGCGCTCCTCGTTTGGGCACACGCTCGCGACCAAGCTCGTGCTTGTCGCATTCGTCCTCGCGCTCAGCGGGGTGCATGACTTTGTCATCGGGCCGCGCGCCACCGCAGTACTGCGGGACGCACCGGATTCGGATCGAGCTCGGCATCTGCGACAGATGGCCCGATGGATCGGCCGGCTCACCCTGCTGCTTGCGCTCGCAGTGGTCGCGCTTGCGGTGATGCTGGCGCGGGGCACCCCATGGTAGCCGGTCACACGTCGGAGCCGACCGCCGCTTGGCGCCGGATTCCGCTCTTGGCTCTGGCGGCCCTGGCGCTTGTGACTGACATCTGGCCACGTTGTGTTCTGGGCTGAGTCAGCGCGGGATGGTTCTGAGGTAGGCGTCCAGGCCTGTGTAGGTAGAGGGCAGCTGCGCAGTGCCGTTCCAGGTGTCCCAGAAACGCGACAGTGGCGTCGGCTCGCGCTTGAGGGCGGATGTGACGTCCCCCTCCGCGGTGGTCCCCGCCGGTTTCCAGTCGGGCCCGAGCGCCTCCCGCGCGCGGCGGAGGTAATATCGTGCTCCGTCTAGATCTCCGGCCTTCCACCGCACGTAGCCGAGCAGGAACAATCCCCCGGCGGCACGGGTGTTCGTGCGCACTGCGGTCTCGAAGCGCTCTTCTGCCAGGCTGTGCTTCCCGCGCATCAGCGCGATTTCGCCCAGCGTCAGGAGCGTTCCGGTCTCCTCAGGGTTCAGCGTGTGCGCCCTGATGAGCATCTCTTCGGCCGCGATCAGCTCTGGAGCGGTGCGGGGGGCCATCGCGCGCAGCCTCGCCCATCCGGCAAGCGCTCTATGGCTCCTCGGGTTGAGGCGCATCAGCTCCTCATACTCCGCGAGCGCGCCGTCGGTGTCTCCCTGCTCGGCCAGTGAGGTGGCGAGATAGTATCGGGCGTCCTCGTGCGCGGGATCGAGCGCCAGCGCCTCCCTGAACCGGCCTGCGGCCTTCGCGGCATCCTTCTCCACCTTGAGCGCGTGCATGGCGGCTCGCTGGTGATTCCAGAACCGCACGATCCGCTCGCGATGCTTCGCCGGCGACGAGATCGCTGACGGCGCGCGCGTCACCCCCCGCGGCACCGCCTCGCCTTCGGTAATCTCCCAGCGACGGCCCGCCGCCAGCGGCCCATACTCCGTGACGGCGCCCGCGCGCCACCGGATCCTGAGGTGGTCCATGGCCGTCGCGGATCCGAGCCCGAAGTGCAGCACGCTCGTGCTCTGTGACAGATACGACGCGCTCGTTACAGCGCGACGCATCTGCACGGACCCGATCTGCGCGGTCGCGGCGGCGCCTCGCGCCACACGGGCCGGTGCGCTCGCAGAGGGACGCGCCCGAAGCACGACCTGCACCCACTGGCCGGAGCGCGTGTCATTCCGCAGCAGCTGCACTCCTCCGCCGTTCCGCGCGACGAGCACGTCCTGGTCACCGTCGTTATCGTAGTCCGCCACTGCGACGCCGCGGGCCACCTGCGGCTGCGCCAGGACAGGCGACAACGGGGCGACGTCGTGGAAGTACTCGCCCTGCCGGTTCCAAAAGAGGAACGGACGCTGCGCGACCAGCCGCTTCGGCACCTGCTCCGTCTCGAACGTGCTGCCATTACCGACGACGAGATCGAGCCAGCCATCGCTGTCGAAATCCAAGAACTCGGCGCCCCATCCCACCATCGGCAGCGCAATCTGCCCGACGCCGGCGATGTCCGCCGCGTCGGCGAACCGCAGCGCCGCCACATCCGTCCACAAGGAATCGTACAGCGCGTTCTCCTGCGCAACCCAGTGCGTGATGAACAGGTCGTCATCGCCGTCGCGGTTCCAGTCGCCCGCCGTAAGCCCCATCGCGCCGCGGTAATCAGCCACCCACGCGGCATGGCTGACGTCTCCGAACCGCCCCTTGACGTTCCGGTACAGCACATTGTCGGAAATATCGTTCGCCACGTACAGGTCCAGCCATCCGTCGTCGTCGAAGTCGTGCCACAGCGCGCTGAGGCTGCGGCCTTCGGGGTTGACCACCCCCAACCGCGCGGCCGTTTCCACCAATGTTCCACCGCCAGTGTTGCGGAAGAGGAGGTTTCGCTCCGGCTCGTACGAGGCGGGGTTGAGCGTGTAGGGAACCGACCTGCCGTACTGCTGAGAGACCGCCGTCGATCGGCCAGGTTCCGCCTCGATGTACTTCACGTAACCGCAGACGTACAGGTCCAGCCGGCCGTCGTTGTCGTAGTCTCCCCAGGCCGCGCCGGCCCAGAACCCGCTGCGGCTCTTGAACCTGGGGTCGTTCAAGAAGCGACCGCGATCGTTGCGAAACAGCAGCAGCGCGTTATACCCCGTGACGACGAGGTCGAGCCAACCATCGCCATCGTAGTCGCCCCACGCGGCCCCCATGCCGACGATGCGAGGCTCGGGGAAATCGGTGACGCGCTGGAACCTCCCGTTGCCAAGGTTCTCGTACAGCGCGCTCGGCGCAAGCCGCTCGGCAGGGGCATTCAGCGGGCCGCCCGCGCTGACCAGAAAGAGGTCATCGTCGCCGTCGTTGTCGTAGTCTCCCCACGCCGCCCCCGGCCCCATGTCCTCAGGCAGCTGCGACGTGCGGTCTCCCGCGAAGGTACGGAAGCTGGAGAGACCGGCCTCTCGCGTCACATCCGCGAACACCGGCCGCGCCGCGTCGCGCGGGGGATCGCGGAGGAGTGACGCCGTGACATCGGGGTTGGCCTCCCCAGGGCGATACGGCGCGCTCTGCTGCTGGCGATAGGTCCAGACCAACGCCGCCCCACCGAAGGCGACCGCGATGGTCAGCAGCACGGCCGTCCACAGCACACGCCTCTGGCGCCGGCTCAAGCGGCGCCTGCCATTCGCGCCCATCAGCCACCCGACAGCACGGTCACGCTGGCGGCCGACCCGCGGGCCCCGCCAGCGGCCGGCGTGAGCTCGAACACCGCGGTGGCGCGGCTGATCTCGACGACCGGCGCCGTGATCCCGGAGCTCTCGCCCAGGAAGTAGTTGACGAGGAACTGATCCACCTTTCGGTACTGCAGGATCGCGGTCACGGTGTACCGGCCAGGGCGCCCAGGCCTCGGCACGTTGAATTGCGGCGGATGGCCAGTCTGGCCGTGGCTGGCCATGGGCGCGAACACACGGCCGCAATCGACCTTGTACTCGACGGTGTCCGAGTAGCCCGGGAACAGCGACCGGCGGAAGCGGACCCCCACCATCTCCCACAGGTTGTGACGGTCGATCAGGTTCCCCTGCCCATCGACGGGTTCCGCCTTGAACAGGAACGAGCCCGGTGCGATGAAATTGCGCGCGTCCCGCGTGCCTGACGAGAAGATCTCGCGCCCGTGCTCATCGACCACGTGCAGCTCGACCCAGCTCTGAATCATGTCGAGCGGCCCTGTGGGATAGTCGTGCCCGACCTTGTTGGAGGTCAGGACGACGCGAATGGGAATCACGCTCTCCTGCGTTGGGACGCCAATCTCGAGCGCGACGTTGACGATGGGTCCCGTGGCCCACTTCTCCTCGATCTCCAGGATGCGCCGCTTTCCCTGGAGCCATGCCTCGGTCAGCCGGACCTGCTCCTCCCAGCCTTCGAGCTCCAGCAGCGACGGCATGAGCGAGTTAGCGGCAAGAAAGCGATGGCTGCGGTGCTTCCGGTCCTTCGCGCTGCGGTTATAGTCACTCGTGTCCCCTGCGGCCGGATCGCGTGACTTGACGAGCGGCATGTGGCACTCGCGGCACTCGATTGTCTTCGTGGGATCGCCCTTGGTGTTCCAGTGGCTGTTCTTCCAATTGTCGTACTGGTTCTGGAGCTGCACCCATCCCACGCGGTTCACTTCCTGATCGATGAACTGCTTGTGGCAAGCCGCGCAGTACTCCGGTGCCTTGAACAGACGTTTGCTGAGCTCGTTGTGCTCGTCGGGATAGGTCCGGATCAGGAAGTCGCGCGCAAGGCGGCCGGCGCCCTCCGACTGCCACTGCCACAGATACGCCGAGGGCTGCGAAATCGTGTACGCCGCATTGCCCTTGACGTCCGTGTCCTTGATCGAATGGCACACGAGGCAGGACACCCCTTCCTGGAAGCCGTGCAGGCCGGTCAGATCCTCAACGAAGATGTTCTTCGTGCCGGAGAAGAGCGAGATCGGATCATGGCAGCCGCCGCAGTATCTGGTGGACTCCGACCCGTTCTGCTTTGCCATCGTGGTTTGGATGAACTGAAACAGCGGGTCCATGGCGGCGTACCGGTGCGCGCTCGGCTGCCACTCCTTCACAATCTCGGCATGACAGTTGGCGGTTCCACACGACTGCGAGCCGGCGAGCGTACGCGCGTCGAACGCGCCATTCGTGCTGGTGCTGGCGAGGCTCGGCGCGAACGGGCGATCAGGCCCGAACGCGTAGCTGTAGTCGTCCGGGAACTCGTCGACGTATGTCGGACCGGAATAGACCAGCGGCAGGAACACCACCGCAAGAACGCCCACAGCAGCCATCCCCAATACCTGCAGCACGTATCGCGGCGCCGCGGCAACGATCCGCAGAACGCGGACGAGCGGGAGGATCACGTGCGGCAGCCCGGCGCCAATGGCGACGAACGTCGAGACGAGGTGCACCTGCCGCCACGCCCATGACATGCGGACGCCGAAAGCGCCCTGCCAGGTGACGACCACGCCGGACGCGAGGCAGACGAGCAGGGCGGCACCCGCCACGTACCCGAGCAGAACGACTGCAGACAGCTGATACGAGCGGTAACGGATCCAGTGCCGCAGCACGTACCATACGAGCGGCGCCAGCAGCAGGACGCCCACGCCTGCGTGCAACAGCAGGCCCCATTCGACGACGGCGTGGAAGGGGCCGACTGTGATCGCGAGCCCCGTGAACGTCAGGAAGAGGATCGCGGCACCCGCAATCCGGGACAATCCCGCGGACCAGCGCGTCTCGTCCTTACTCATAACGATCGCTTACGGTGCCGAGAATACGATTGTGGGGCCCCGCGTTGGTATGACGGCTGTCATGTCCAGTCGACGCTTCTCGGTCTGGCGAGGTTCGACGGCCGTGCGCCATTTCCTGCGAGCGTGCTGCGGCGCGCTGCGTGAACGGACCGCCCTGGAAATGGGACTCGACGCCGGGTCAGCGCTCCGATCGGCCCCGGGCCAGCGCCTCCAGCTTGACGCGATCCCGGATCACGAAACCGGACGCAGTCGTGCGCACCGTTCCTTCTCGTGAGAGCTTGGTCATGACCCGGATCGCGCTCTCGAGTGTCGTGCCGCAGAGATCCGCGAGGTCTTGCCGCGACAGCTTCAACGCGATCCGTGTCTGTCCACCGCTGAGCGGGGTACCGCCCTGATCGCCAAGCCGCAGCAGAAGTGCGCAGACCCGCTGCTCCACGTGGCCGCTCGCCAGCTCGACGATCCTCCGGCCGAGTCTCATCTCGCGGCCCGTCGCCTCACGGACGAAAGCAGCGGCCGCTGTCGGATTCTGCTCGAGCAGGTGCAGGACGTCGCGCCGCGGCAGCACGAGAATGATCACGTCGCGGTCCAGCGCCGTGCACGTGCAGCAGTACGGGGCAAATGCGCAGGCGGCGCTCGCGCAGAGCAACTCGCCAGGCTTGCCGACGTCGATGATCACCTCGCGCCCGCTCTCGCACGGCCGTATCAGCTTGACGTGGCCCTCAATCGCAAAGATGAACTCCTGCGCCGCGTCATCGAGCGTCCAGACCGGCCGGCCCTGCGGGATGCGGCGTACCGCAGCGTATGGGCGCAGCCGTTCCCGGTCCTTTGGTGAGAGCGCACGCAGGAAGGGCACGCGCGCGACAGCGTCGTCAAACGATGGCATCGCGGCGCCGCCGGTGTCCTGATCGGACATGATCACCATCATACGCCCAACTGTTTCGGCCCAATTCCCCCGCTGATCTGCCCACACCCGTCATAGGTGGCGCGGTGCGGCGCACCTTATGCTGGCAGCATGGATGACCGTCCGATTACCAGGGTTCATCGCGAGCACCGCGCCGTCCAGCAGGAACTGATTCGGCTCGAGCGGATCGTTGCCAGGGTGGACGGCTCGAAAAGAGCCAAGGTGCTCTTGACGGCGGTCGGCGACTTCGTCGAGACGTGCGACCGTCGCATCGAGCCGCACCTGGCGATCGAAGAGCGCAGCATCTATCCCCACCTGCGCGAGCGTCTCCCGGCGGAGAACGACGCCGTGGACGCTGCCATCCGCGAGCACGAGACCCTGCGCGAGCTCATCGGGCTGCTGCGCGTGCGGTCCGGGCGCCTCCGGTCGGACGAGCCGGACTCCGACGTGGAGATTGCCGAGACAGTCCGCGACCTCGCGACACTTTGGCGCGCGCACGCCCATCGCGTCGACGAAGTCGTCGGCCCGTTGTTGAAGAGCCTGAAAGAGGAACCACATGCCTGAGGTGCAACCACTTCGCTTCTTTCGCAAGGGCGAGGCCGGGGCGCTCGGCGGGGGACGCATCATGACCCCGCTGCAAGCGGAAGTCCTGGAGGACGGCTGGGTGCCCGATCCGGATGCGCTCGGGTCTTCCCTGACCCGCCACGACCTTGCGATAGGTACCGGGTACGGCGACACGGGCCCGACGAACCTCCCCGGGCCCGAGCACGCTGGGTCCCCGGAGGCTGACGACGCCTGGCCACCCGTGTTCCAGTGGCAGATCGATCCGGGAAATCCGGACCTCGTTTCAGGCGAGGCCGACGTCAGCGAAGGCGAATGGGACTTCGCCGTGTGGTGGCAGCGCCATCCGGCCGGTCTCCTCTACGTATCGATTCAGGCACTCGAGCGCCGCGACGACGAGATCGGCGCCGCTGAACGCCAGTTGCCGATGGGCCGCAATGTCGTCGTGAATCTCGTCTACGACGAGCAGCGCCAGGCCGTCGTCGCCGTCTACGGGACGGCCCGTGATTTCCGGCCGTTCATCTCCGCGTTGCGCACCGGCCTCGGACTCCAGCCTCCGACAGGAGAGCACGGTTCATGACTCACACGAGCAACGACCGCCATGGATCGCGATGGTTTCGGATCGCGGACGAACCGCGCGACTGGGAGGACTTCTACCGCGAGCGCTGGGCGTTCGATCGATCCGTGCGCAGCAGCCACGGCGTGAACTGTTCGGGCTCGTGCTCCTGGGAAGTGTTCGTCAAGGACGGATTGATCTGCTGGGAGCTCCAAAAGACCGACTGGCCGCAGATCGATTCCGACACACCGAACTACGAACCCCGCGGCTGCCAGCGAGGAATCTCCGCGTCCTGGTATCCGTACAGCCCTGTCCGCCCGAAGTACCCGTACATTCGTGGCGTGCTGCTGGACCTGTACGAGCGCGAGCGACAGGCGGGCAAGGACCCCGTGGCGGCCTGGGCCGCGATTGTCCACGATCCCACCCGCGTGGCGGCGTATCGCGGGGCGCGCGGCAAGGCAGGCTGGCGGCGCGCGACCTGGGATCTCGCGACCGAGATCTGGGCGGCAGCAATCATCCACACGATCAAGCGGTACGGACCGGATCGCCTCGCCTCGTTCTCGCCGATCCCGGCGATGAGCATGGTGAGCTTTCTCTCGGGCCACCGGCTGTGCAACCTGCTGGGTGGCACGATGCTGAGCTTCTACGAGTGGTACCACGACCTGCCACACATCATGCCGATGATGTGGGGCGATCAGACCGACGTCCATGAGTCAGCGGACTGGTACCAGAGCACCTACTGGATGGTGATCGGATCGAACCTGCCGATGACACGCACGCCCGATGCGCACTTCGCCTCGGAGCACAAGTACAACGGCGGCAAGATCGTCAACCTGTCACCGAACTACTCCGACGTGACGAAATTCGCGGACCTCTGGGTACCCGTGCGCCCGGGCACGGACGCGGCGTTTCTACTCGCGTGCATTCACGTGATCCTGAAGGAATGCTACGTCGACCGGCCGGTGCCCTACTTCGCCGAGTACGTGAAGCAGTTCACAAACCTGCCGTTCCTGGTCGAACTGGAGCCGCACGCCGACGGGACGTATCTGCAGGGTCGATTCGTGCGCGCCTCGGACACGTCCGCGTACGCCGCGGAGGAGCATGCCGACTGGAAGCTCGTCGTGCTCGATCGCGCCACTGACGACGTGCGTCTGCCCGGGGGATCAGTGGGTTTTCGCTGGGAGGCGCAGCACACGGGCCGCTGGAATCTCAAGCTCGAGGACGCCGTCACCGGCGCGGCGATCGACCCGATGCTGACGCTGACGGACGCCGCCGGATGGGAGGAGGCGTCCGTCCTCTTCGCCAATTACACAGAAACGTTCGACACGACGCTCGGAGCGACGGACGGCAACGGCCGGCCGGCCCGCTCGCTCCGCCGCGGCGTGCCCGCTCGCCGATTCACGAAACGGGACGGGACGGAGGTCCTCGTCACCACGGCGTTCGATCTTCTGATCGCGCAACTCGGCGTGAGCCGCGGCCTCGGCGGCGACTATCCGAACGGCTACGACGATGCGTCCGTGCCGTATACGCCGGCGTGGCAGGAACAGGAGACGGGCGTGAGCCGGAACCTGGCGATCCGCGTGGCGAGGGAATGGGCCGACAACGCCGAGCGTACGAAGGGACGATGCCTATTCATCACCGGCTCCGGCGTGCTCCACTGGTTCCACGGCGGCTCGCTCATCTATCGCGCCCAGGCCGTGATGGGCCTCCTCACCGGCTGCATGGGCCGGAACGGCGGCGGCTTCGCGCACTACGTCGGCACCGAGAAGATCCGCAGCTACGCCGCAATCGGCACGCTTGGCAACGCGGCGGACTGGAGCGGTCCGCCGCGCCATCAGAACAGCACGTCGTACTTCTACTTCCACACCGATCAGTGGCGGTACGACGGCATGGTGCTGGATCCGCTCTGGGCGCCCTGGGCCCGCGATCTTCCCTCCAAGGGCCGGCACGCCGCCGATCTGAACCTGCTCGCGATCCGTCTCGGTTGGCTGCCGTTCTATCCACAGGTCGACAAAGTGAATCCGCTGGACATCGCGCGGGAGGCACGCGCGGCCGGCGCCCAGACGGAGGAGGAGATCGCCGCCTACGTGGCAGATCAGTTCAAGCGGGGCGCGCAGCGGTTCGCTGTGGAGGACGTCGACGCGCCGGAGAACCACCCGAAGGTGCTCTGGATCTACAGGGGAAACCTGATCGGCACCAGCATGCGCGGCCACGAGTACGCGCTCAAGCACCTGCTCGGCACGCACCACAACGTGCTCGGGGACGAGCGTGCCCGCGATCTCGTCGAAGACGTCGAGTGGCACGAACAGGCGCCGCTCGGCAAGCTCGATCTGATCGTCAATGTCAACCTCAGGATGGACTCGTCCGCCAACTACGCGGACATCGTGCTGCCGACGGCCCACTGGTACGAGAAGTACGACCTGACCTGCACCGACCTTCACTCGTTCTTCCATCCCTTCACGCCCGCTCACGATCCGCCCTGGGAGGCGCGACACGACTGGGACGCATTCAAGGCGGTCGCCGCGAAGGTCAGCGAGCTCGCCCAGGACCATCTGCCCTTGCCGGTCGAGGACGTCGTGATGACGCCGATGATCACGGACAGTCCGGACGAACTGGCGCAGCCGTTCGGGGAGATCCGGGACTGGTCGGCAGGCGACGTCGAGCCGGTCCCCGGCAAGTACTTCCCGCACGTGCACGTCGTCACGCGGGATTACACGAAGACGCTCGAACGGTACACCACGTTCGGGCCTCGCGTGTGCCGGCCGAACGGCTACGGCGCCAAGGGCATCACCACCGATCTGACTCACATCTACGAGCAGCTCAAAGACAACTACCTGGTGGGCGAAAAGCTCGGCCGCCCATCGTTGGAGACACCGCGGCAGGTGGCGGAGGTCATTCTGCGCATCTCCCCGGAAAGCGATGGCGAACTGTCGCACCAGCTGTTCACGGCGCTGGAGCGCCAGTGCGGCGTGCCGCTGGCGCACCTCGTGGAAGGAGATCGCGATGTGCATCATCACTTCCCCGACCTGGAGTCGCAGCCCCGCCGCAGTCTGACGTCGCCCCACTGGTCGGCGGTCGAGAGCCCAGGGCGCACGTACTGTCCCTGGACGCTCAACATCGAGACGCTCAAGCCGTTTCACACGCTCAGCGGCCGGCAGGAAATCTACTTCGATCACCGCGGCTACCGGGAGCTGGGCGAGTCGCTGCCCGCCTACAAGCCGCCGGTGGACATGGTGAAGATCGGCGACGTGTCGCTGGCGGAGGCCGCACCGGGATCGAAGGTGTTCCGGTTCCTTACGCCTCACGGCAAGTGGCAGATCCACAGCATGTTCTGGGACAGCTGGCACATGCTGAACCTGTTCCGCGGCGGTCAGGTCGTGTGGCTCAACGACGAGGACGCAGGCGCCATTGGCGTGCGCGACAACGACTGGGTCGAGATCTACAACCAGAACGGGATCTCGGTGGTGCGGGCCGTCGTGAGCATGACCGTGCCGCGCGACACAGCCATCATGTATCACTCCTCGGAGCGCCACATCAACGTGCCCATCTCGCGTCTGGCCCGCGAGCGCGGCGCCAGCGACCTGCGCGGCGGCAACAACAACGCCCCGACGCGGATCATGATGAATCCCGCCACCATGATCGGCGGGTACGCCAACTGGACGTACTTCCTCAACTACTGGGGCACGAGTCCGTCCGAGCGCGATTGCGCGGTCCTCATCCGCAAGATGCCGCTCGAACAGGGCCGCAAGAAGGTCATCTACCGCGAAGAGGATCTCGGAGCGCTGTGATGAACATCAAGCAGCAGATGGCGATGGTCTTCAATCTGGACAAATGTCTGGGCTGCAACACCTGCACGCTGGCGTGCAAGAACGTGTGGACCAATCGTGAGGGCGCGGAATACATGTTCTGGAACAACGTCGAGACCAAGCCGGGCCTCGGCTATCCGAAGCGCTGGGAAGATCAGCGGATGTATCGCGGTGGCTGGGAACGCAATCCAACGGGCGGCGGGCCGCGGCTGCGTGTGGGCTCGCAGTTCTGGACGATGATGAACCTCTTCTACAACCCGGTCATGCCGCAGATGGAGGACTACTACGGGAAGGGGCCGTTTACCTTCACGTATGAAGACCTCCATGCCGAGCAGGCGACGACGCGATCGCAGCCGGTCGCCCGTCCCAAGTCGCAGATTACCGGCGAAGAGGACATCCCTATCGAGTACGCGGTGAACTGGGAGGACAACGCGGCGGGCGCCGCGAGCTCCAGCACGAATGGGTTCGACGCGAACTTCGGCGCAATGACTGAGAACGAACGCGCGGCGCTGCTCACGTTCCGCGACGCGTTCATGATGTACCTCCCGCGCATCTGCAATCACTGCCTGAATCCCGCCTGCGTGGCCGCATGCCCGAGCGGCGCCGCCTACAAGCGTGAAGAGGACGGCGTGGTCCTCATCGACCAGAACCGGTGCCGGGCCTGGCGGATGTGCATCTCAGCGTGCCCGTACAAGAAGCCGTACTACAACTGGCGCACCGGCAAGATGGAGAAGTGCCTCCTCTGCTACCCGCGTCTCGAGGTGGGCGAAGCGCCCGCATGCTTCCGCGCCTGCCCCGGACGCATCAGATACCTCGGACCGCTCCTGTACGACCTCGACCGCGTGGCGTACGCCGCCAATGTTCCGGACGCCAGCCTCGTCGACGCACAGCGCGACATCATCCTCGACCCGCACGATGCGCACGTGATTGCCGCCGCGCGCGCGGCAGGCATCAGCGAGTCGTGGCTCGATGCCTGCCGGCGGTCTCCCGTGTACCGGATGGTCAAGGAGTGGGAAATCGCGCTGCCGCTCCATCCCGAGTTCCGGACGCTGCCGGCGCTGTTCTACATTCCACCGGAGAGCCCCGTGCGGACCGCGGCTCCCAATGGAAGCACGCTCGATATGGTCGATGGCGGCGGTGTCCTGCCCGACCTTGACCAGTTCCGAATTCCCATCCGGTTTCTTGCCAGCCTGTTCTCGGCCGGCCACGACGAGCCGGTGAAGCTGGCGCTTCGACGGCAGCTCGCGGTCCGAGCGTTCCGTCGATCGGAACGGGTCGACGGACGCCCTGACACGTCAGTGCTCGATGCGGTGGGCCTGACGGTGGCGCAGGCCCGGGCGATGCACCGGCTGCTCGCGTTGGCACACCACCACGAGCGTTTCGTGATTCCGACCACGAGGCGCGAGCGCACGGCCAACTCGCCGTACATCGAGCGCGGGTTCGCGGGGTTCAGCGAGATGGCGCCGCGGTCCCGGCCGCGCCGACGCAGTTTCTTCCACGGCGCTAAGCCCGGGGTGGAGGCTGGGCCATGACGAACAGCATGATCCGGAGCGCATACCGCCTCGTCAGCGAACTGCTGCTCCACCCTGAGGATCGCGAGCCCCGTATCGTCGCGGAGTGCACGGGCGCGCTGGATGCCGCCCCCTCTCCTATCCGCGAACCGATCCAGAGGTTCATGGTGGACCCGGTGACCAACTCGCGCGACGAGTACGTGCGAACGCTCGAGCTGTCCCCGCCGTGTCCGCTCTATCTCGGCGCGCATCTGTTCGACGAGCCGACCACCTGCCGAAACGTCGGCAGTTCGCCTCGCAATGCCTACATGGTGGAGCTTGCGGCCATCTACCGCCATTTCGGCCTACAGCTTGCTGCGCGCGAGTTGCCCGACTATCTGCCGGTTATCGTCGACTTCCTCGCCGCAAGCCTGGACTTCGACGATCGCGACGGCATCGGTCTCAGACGACGGTTGCTCGAGCGGCTCGTGCGGCCGGCGCTCGCGCCGCTTCGCGGGGGACTCGAGAAGCTCGAGAGCCCGTACGCGCTCCTGGTCGACGCGCTCGAGAGCATCCTCGAGCTCGATCTCGTCCGGCTGTCCGATCGACCGGCCTGGTCACCGGCAGATTGCGCCGAACCGCCGGTGCGACCGCTTCGCTTCGTCAGGCCGTCGGCGGCTGGCTCGCTCCGGCGCCCAGCGCCCATTCAGAGCGAGGTGCGCTCGTGAACCACTTTCTCTGGGGAATCTACCCGTATCTGTGCCTGCTGCTCTTTCTTGGCGTACCGATCGTCCGGATGGCGTACCGGCCGTTCTCGTGGAGCACACGAGCGAGCGGGTTGTTCGGCCGGCGCGTACTGGGCGCGGCGTCGCTCCTGCTCCACTGGGGACTGGCGCTCGTCGCAGCCGGGCACTTGGCGGGCCTGTTCGGCGGCTTGCTCGGCTCGGAACGGTGGATTCAGTTCTTTTACACGTCGGCCCTTGCCGGCGGATTGATGATTCTGCTCGGGTCAGCCACCGCCCTGGTCCGGCGCATCCTCGTTCGTGAGGTGCGCGCGATGAGCCAGGCGGACGATTACATCGTGCACCTGTTCATTCTTGCCATAGTCAGCCTAGCGCTCTATCAAGTGCTGGTCCACAGGATCTTCGGCGTGGCGTATACGGCGTCGGCATGGGTCGCCAGCCTATGGACCCTCTCCCCACAGCCGGAGCTGATGGCGTCCGCACCCCTTGTCAGCAAGTGGCACATCTTCCTGGCACTCACCTTCTTGGCGTACTTCCCGTTCACGAAGCTCGTGCACCTGTGGACCTATCCAATCAACTTCTTCGTGCGGCCGCGGCAATCCATGCGCACCGTGCGCTATCGCTTTCAGCGCCGCTGGGAATTCGGGCTGCGGAGCGATACGTCATGGCTGATGTACGGACTGGTGAGCAGCGTGTTGGTGTTCGTCGTGGCCGGCCGCATGCTGGGTCAGGCGTCGGCGCCGACGGTCCCGAAGTCCGCCAGCGGCGCCCAGCCCCTGCCCGCAATGTCCAACAAGGCGGGCAAGCTGGGCGGCTGGCCACTCTATGTCAGCCAGTGCGCCCGATGCCACGGGACTGACGGACGCGGGTATGTGGCGTTTTCGATGAGCGGCCGCACGCCGGTGATCGAAGGCGAGACGCGGGCCTCACCCAACCCCAGGTTTTCGGTGCCGCCGCGCGACCTGACTCGCGGCGTGTATAAATTCGTGTCCACGACCAACGGCGTGGCCTCGGATGAAGACCTGGCGCGAACGATCCGGCAGGGCGTACCGGTCTCCGGGATGCCGGCATTCGAGGCGCTGAGCGGCGACCAGGTCGCCTCGCTCGTCGCCGTCCTGGCGAGCCTGAACGCGAACCGCGTGGAACCCGCAGCACGGGTCGCCATGCCATCGGCGCCACCGATGACGGAGAACGTGATCGCGGCCGGCGCCAACCTGTACAGGACCTATTGCGCACCCTGCCACGGCGAATCCGGCCGCGGTGACGGTCCGCTGGCGGAGAAACTCTGGCCTCGCCCGCGAGACTTTACCGCAGGACAGTTCAGCGGCGGGGATCGGCCGGACGACCTGTACCTGCGTGTTGCGGCCGGCGTGCCGCCCACGATGCCGCCGTTCGGCCCCGGCCTGCGGACCGAGGAGATTTGGGCCGTCGTGCGCTATGTCGAGCGCGCGTTCCTCAGGCGCTGAGGCGCAGCAACATCGGGTTCCCGCACCAAAGGGCAACCCACGTCGCCGAGGGGACGATGAACCATGTTAGCCAGAGCGATCAGCGTCCTGGCGCCCAGCACGCTCGCATTCACTGTGTGCTTCGTGATCTCACGGCGCTGGCTCCCCCTCCCGGTCGTGCAGCCATCCGAGCGCCATCATCATCGCGGGAAAGCCGATGGTCGGACACGAGAGAATCGCCACGTGGTCGAGCGCCGCGGCGTCGATCCCCTGCGCTCGCGCTTTGCGCGCATGGGCGTGCGTCGAGCCCTCCAGGCGCGCGCCGATGGAGATTGCTACTTTCACAAGGGCGACTTCGCGAGCCGACAATGGACCTGCCGCGCGAACGGCTTCGCCAAGCCGCTGGTAGGCGCTGGCCACCTCGGGGTGCGTTTCGGCAAAGCGCTTGAAGGGCGCGGGGGGCTCGACGGCTTGCGATGATTCGGGCTCCTTCATGTCGTTCCTTTCTGCCGGGACGGCGTCACACAGTGTCTCAGGCGATGTCGCGGGAGGCTCGCGGATCTCGCGGTCACCAGTGTCTATCCTTGCACATCTGTCGACGCGCGCCGCGTCATGTCAGGCGCTCGGGAGGCACACACCTGACGAGGTGCCGATGACGACGAAGGCAGCAGCAGCGGCCGACCGCCGCCCCCTGCGGCGGCCGCCGGCGCCACGAGCGCGATCGAGCGATCTCCAGACGCTGTCTCCGGCGTACTTCGCACTCGTCATGGCCACTGGGTTCGTGTCGGTTGCCGCACTGCAGGCCGGGATGCGCTGGGTCGCGCTGGCGCTCCTGTGGGTAAACGCGATGGCATACATCGTCCTGTGGCTCCTCACGTTGGTGCGGGCGCTCCGGCACCGCGACCGCGTTGTCGCCGATGTGACGGACCACCAGCGCGGCCCGGGATTCTTCAGCGCCGTCGCCGCGACGTGCGTTCTCGGATCACAGAGCCTCCTCACCGCTGGAACCCTGCGCATCGCCTTTGCGCTGTGGATCGCGGGGCTCGCACTGTGGGTACTCTTGACATACGGGATCTTCACCGCACTCATCGTCAAAGAGCAGAAACCCAGTCTTGGCGAGGGGATCACGGGCGCCTGGCTGCTGGCCGTGGTGGCCACGCAGTCGGTCGCCGTCCTTGGAGCGCTCATCGCCGCGCACATCGGGCAACGGCACCGGCTGGAGGTCAACTTCCTGGCGCTGTCGATGTGGCTCTGGGGCGGCATGCTCTACATCTGGATGATCTCGCTCATCTTCTATCGCTATACGTTCTTCCGCTTTTCTCCCGCCGATCTGGCGCCGCCCTACTGGATCAACATGGGCGCGATGGCGATCTCCACCCTCGGCGGCTCGCTGCTGATCCTCAATTCCGCAGACACGCCGTTCCTCCGATCGCTCCTGCCGTTCCTCAAGGGGTTCACCATCTTCTACTGGGCGACCGGTACGTGGTGGATTCCGATGCTGATCGTGCTCGCTGTCTGGCGCTATGTCTACCGCCGGTTCCCCCTGACCTACGATCCGCTCTACTGGGGCGCCGTGTTTCCACTTGCCGCCTACGCGGTCGCGACCTTCAGCATGGCGGAAGCCATGCAACTGGATTTCCTCTATCCCGTTCACCGCGTCTTCGTGTTCATCGCAATGGCAGCGTGGATGTTGACGTTCGCAGCGCTGCTGCGGCAGCTGATCGAGCGTTTTCGCGGTCGTCTGTCCTGACCCTCTCGCGGACTGGAGGTGAGCCGTGCACATCGACGACATCCATGGACCTGTCGATGGGAGCGTTCCTGGAGACAAGACAGAAGTTTCTGCGTTGACTGCTCGGATATCCTGATCTGGACAGGCGCTCACCCGGAACGGTGCCGGCGCTTCGCGTCGTCGGAGGCTTCGACTGCGACGGATGGGAAGTCGAAGAATGCGTGATATTCAGCAGGCGGGCGAAATAGTCCTCAGCAGCTTCTCTCGGCAACGGCCTCGAAGCTCACCGCAGGTGCCGCCACTATTCCGTGGCACCGAATCTGCTTCTAGACGAGGGGGCTTTGCTTCTCCTGAGCATGCGTGAACCACTCGATTTCGATCGGGCCCCATTTCTGGTGATCTGGGAAGTCACGCGAGCCTGCGCGCTCGCCTGCCTGCACTGCCGGGCCGATGCCATCCCGCGGCGCGATCCTCGCGAGCTCACGACGGACGAGGGGTTGCGCCTCATCGACGAGGTGCGATCGTTCGGCACCCGGCCCCCGCTCTTCGTCCTGACCGGTGGCGATCCGATGCGGCGGCCGGACCTCCTAGATTTGGTGGGCCATGCCGCCCGCGCTGGGCTGACGGTCGCCGTCACACCCAGCGGCACGGCGGCCGTGACCCGCACGCGCCTCCTGGAGCTGCGCGAGGCCGGGCTGAGCCGCCTGGCGGTCAGCCTCGATGGTCCGGATCCCGCGTCGCACGACGCCTTTCGCGGTGTGCGCGGGTCCTACCAGTGGACCATGCGCATTATTGAGACCGTCTCCGAGCTCGGTCTCCCACTGCAGATCAACACCACCGTCAGCCGTCTCACACTGCCGTTGCTTCGGGGGATGGCGGCGCGCGTGGCGGAGTATCCCCTCGTGTTGTGGGCGGTGTTCTTTCTGGTGCAGACCGGGCGCGCCGCGGCGCTGGAACAGATCGATGCTGTCGAGTGCGAAGGCGTCTTGAACTTTTTGTATGACCTATCGGTGACTGCACCGTTTGGCATCAAGACGACCGCGGGGCCTCACTACCATCGGGTCGTCTGGCAGCGGGAGCAGGCGCGACGAGGCTCGCTCACGGCTCCCACGAGGATGGAGTCGGATCGACGGCTCCGTGCGCCCCGCAGCGTCAACGATGGGAACGGGATTGTGTTCGTCGATCACGTGGGTCAGATCTGTCCCAGCGGGTTTCTTCCCATCGCCTGCGGCAATGTGCGCGACACGCCACTAGCGCGGGTGTATCGCGACGACCATCTATTCAGACGGCTGCGCGATCCGGAGGCGCTTCAAGGCAAGTGCGGCCGGTGCCCATTTCGCGAGATGTGTGGCGGATCCCGGTCACGCGCCTACGCAACAACAGGGGCGGTCTTCGGTCAAGATCCCCTCTGCGCGTACGAGCCACCGCATGCGTGACGCCGCTCGCGCGAGCCCCGGGTCGCGCCGCCCAATGGACGCCCGCCTGCTTCCATGCCCTCGGGCTCCACCGCCTGCGGGGAACGATTCAGTTCCGGAGGCTGCGTAATGCTGCATTCTGAATGCCCCTTGGTACGCCGTGTGCGGGAAATCCGCACGCACGGTGTGCGCCGTGTGGCGCTTCGCTCGTATCCCCAACGCAGTTGGGAGGAACTTGGAGGATTGTTCCTGGATCGACCGACTTACCTGGACGCGAAAGCGCGAGGGGACAAGAGCATGTCGGTGAAGCGGTGACTGTCGGGAGACGTCCACGACGGAGCATCGCGAGATCCGCTTGCAGACGACCCTGGAGGGATCCATCCTGGACATACGGACGAGAGGAACGATGGCTGAAGCGGACGTGCTGAACGGTCTACCCGCTCTGCCGCTGCAGGACGCGTCGCTGTTCATCGCCCGTAGCAAGTACTTCCTGCCGGGCGAAGACCTCGACGGCATGCGGCGGCGTCTGGCGCGAGCCCTCTCGCAGGTGGAGAGCCATCCCGATCGGTGGGAGGAGCCTTTCTACAGGGTCCTGCACTATGCCCTGCCAGGTGGCCGCGTGATGGCGAACGCCGGCGCCGAAGCGTTCAAGTCCAACGTCTCCACGATCAACTGCACGGTCTCGCGCACCATCGAGGATTCGATGCGCGGGATCATGGAGGCGCTGTCCGAGGCGGCACTCACGCTGAAAGCGGGCTGCGGCATCGGGTACGACTTCACCACGCTGCGCCCGCGCGGCGCCTGGGTGCAGGGCGCCGGCGCCGCCACCAGCGGTCCGCTGCCGTTCATGGACGTGTTCGACGCCGCCTGCAAGACGGTATCCAGCGCCGGCGGCCGGCGTGGCGCGCAGATGGGCTGTCTCGACGTCTCGCACCCCGACATCGAAGCCTTCATCGTCGCCAAGCGCGAGGCCGGGCGCTTGGGCGCGTTCAACCTGTCCTGCCTGATCACGGACGAGTTCGTGCGCGCCGTCAAGAACGACGAGCCCTGGCCGCTGGTGTTTCCGGCGTTCCCGAACGAGATGAGCGGCGCCGACATCGTGTGGCGCCGCTGGCCGCTGGCCGATCCGCGCTACACCGTCAACGAGCATGGCCAGACCGCCTGCAAGGTCTATCGTTCGGTGCGCGCGCGCGAGTTGTGGGCGCTCATCATGCGCTCGACCTACGACTACTCCGACCCGGGCTTCATCCTGATTGACGAAGTGAACCGGTTGAACAACCTGTGGTTTGCCGAGGAGATCCGAGCGAGCAATCCGTGCGGCGAACAACCACTCCCGTCCTTTGGAAGCTGTTTGCTCGGTTCGGTGAATCTCGCGGCGCTGGTGCGCCGGCCGTTTACCGCCGAGGCGTGCTTCGACGTCGAGACCTTTCGCGAGGTCGTACGCGCCTTCTCGCGCATGCTCGACAACGTGGTCGAGGCAAACGGCCTGCCGCTGGCGCCGCAGCAGGCCGAACTGCTCCGCACGCGCCGCCACGGCATGGGCTACTTCGGACTCGGGTCGGCGATGACGATGCTGGGACTCCGCTACGGATCGCCCGAATCGGTGGCGTTCACCGAGGAGGTCACCAAGACGCTGGCGCACGAGAGCTGGCGCGCGGCGCTGGAGCTCGCGCGCGAGAAGGGTCCGGCCCCGATCCTCGCGGAGGACGTCGAGATCACGCCGGCGCTGCTGGCTGCGGGTCCCGAGCTGGTGTCCGACGGCGTCAAGGCTGGCGACACGCGGCCGGGCCGGGTGCTGCACGCACGCTATTCACGCTACATGCAGGCCGTCGCCGCGCTCGATCCGGAGCTGGTTCACGCGCTCGCCGCCCTCGGCGCGCGCTACACGCACGCGACGTCAATCGCGCCGACCGGCACCATGGCGGCGTCGGTCGGCAACAACGCCAGCAGCGGCATCGAACCCTCATTCGCGCACGCCTATACGCGCAACATGGTCGTGCCGGGTGAGAAGGCCAAGCGTGCGGTGCGCATGGAGTCCTTCGAGCTCCTGGTCTACAGGCACACGGTGGATCCCGACGCGGCACCCGAGACGCTGCCGCCGCCCTTCGACGTGACCGCCGCGGCCGTGGATCCGCGCGAGCACATCGACGTGCAGGCGGCGGCGCAGCGCTGGATCGATGCGTCGATTTCCAAAACCATCAATGTGCCCTCCGAGATCGGCTTCAACGACTTCCAGGACCTCTACCTGTACGCCATTGACAAGGGATTGAAAGGCTGCACGACGTTCCGCTTCAACCCGGAGGCGCACCAGGGCGTACTGGTCAGCGATCGCGACCTGGCGGAGACGATCTACGAATTCCGGCTTGCCGATGGACATATCGTGCGGCTTCCGGGCCCCGCGAAGGTCGCGTACGAAGGCCACACGTACACCGCGGCCAATCTGTACGACGCCCTGAAGGAAGAGTATTACGGGAAGCTGTCATGACCGACGACAAGGTGGTACACATCGACCGACGCATCGTCGGCTGGTCGGT
>WHTT01000058.1 GCA_009377605.1 Luteitalea sp. | reverse complement strand
GCTCTGTTCCTCTACGGTAGTGCCCTGCTCGAAGCGCAGCAGATAGACCGTGCCGTCCCTTCTCTCGAGCGCGGCCAGGATTCTCCACCTGCTGCATCGTGATCGAGTTGGTCAACGCGATCGTCGGAAAGTAGCAGAGGCAAAAGGCCAGCAAGACCCAGTACACGGCGCCAAAGCTGGTGACCTGCGTGGCGAGCAGCAGGAAGACGGCCCCCAGCCCGTAGAGCGCCGCCAGCACTCGCTCTGTCGCGAAGAAGCGGTCGGCGACCAGCCCGACGAAGAAGGGCGACACCAACGACGCGAGGGCGGTCGTGCCGAAGATGGCTCCGGCCTGGGTCCCCGAGAAATGAAGTGTCTGAGTGAGGTAAGTGGTGAGCACGACGTACCACGAGCCCCAGATGATGTACTGGAGGAACATCATTGCGCCGAGGCGCGTCTTGAGAAAGCTGGACACAACAGACTCCTGAAGGGGTTAACGGCAATCGACACATGGACCCAAGCGAGCTGGCACGCGGCTACGTCTCCGAGCCGCGCAGGCGATCGCGTGCGGCGTCAAGGGTGCGTCGGCTCATGACCTCGAGCATTGCGAGACGATACTCGCGACTGCCCCTTACGTCGGAGATCGGGCTGGCGTTGCTGATGAGGCGCTGGAGCCGTTCGGATCGCGCGGCGGCCGGCGCACTGTCGTCGGCAAGCACGCCGCTCTCGTCCTCGACGAGCAATGGACGCGAGCTGACCGCTCCGTACGCGAAGCGGGTCGGCCCCGAGGCACTGACGAGACAGCATATATTGATCGTGGCAATGTCGACGCCGAAACGCCGGGTCACACGCCCGAAGGCGGCGCCGCGTGCGCTCGAGGGGAGCGGGAGGTCAATCGACTCCACGATCTCACCGCGGTTCAGCGCCGTCTGTCCTGGACCCGTGAAGAAGTCGGTGAGCGCCACGCGGTGGGGGCCGGCGGGGCCAACGACGTTCGCGATCGCCCCATAGACGAGCAGCGCGGGCGCCGTGTCGGCCGCCGGTGAAGCGTTGCAGACGTTGCCTACGAGCGTCGCGCGATTCCGTATCTGCACCGACCCGACAACAGCAGCCGCCTCGACCAGCGCAGGGAAGTGGCGTCGGACGCGCTCGTCTCGAATGAGATCCGTCATGACGACGCGAGCGCCGACTCTCAGGTGGGCCTCCTCCTCGACGATGTCTGCCCGCAAGGCGCCAACCCGCTTGACGTCGACGACGAGCGTCGGCCGTACGTGGCCCAACCGGAGCCGTACGATGAGATCGGTGCCACCCGCCAGCAGCCGGGCGTCCGGTCCATGCCTGGTCAGCAGCGCCAGGACCTCATCGAGGCTATCGGGCCGAAGATAACCAAACGGTCGCATGTGCTCTCCGGCTCAGTCGTCCAGAATGGCCACCGCTCGCACCGGCGCGGCGGTCGTATCGACCCACTTGACGGGAAACACGCTGAGCGTGAACCCAGACGAGGGCAGCTGATCGAGATTGGTCATGTTCTCGAGGTGATAGTACTCGCGCTCGAGCATCACACGGTGCGCTTCCCAGAACTTCTTGCGCTCGAACATCGCCCACACCGGCGGATCGAAGGTGATCGCATCGATACCCGCCAGCTTCACGCCCTGATCGAGCATCCACTCGGTGGCCTCGCCGGTCATCCCCACGTGGTCCGTGAGGTATGCCTCGGTCTCCTGGATTGCACCGGCCCCCGTGTGAATGAGCACGATATCGAGCGGCTTCAACGTATACCTGATCTTCGTGAGCGCCGCTTTCATGTCGTCCACGCTGATCCCGGCCCCTTTCGGCAGATGGCGGAAGTCCAGACACACGCCGTCACCATAGCAGTACTCGAGCGGAATGCCCTCCGGCCCCGGTGCATCATCGCGTAGATGGCGCAGCGAATCCAGGTGGGTGCCGATATGGTCGCCGAGCACCACCAGATAGCTGGCGGTGAGCCAGTCGACGCCATGCTTGGCGGCGCCGATGCGGTCGGCAAACTGCTGCCACGTCTCGTACATCGCCATCGAGGGGCGCACCACGCGAGGAAAAGCCACCATATCGTTGTGAACGCGCATACTCAAGTCAATCAGCTTCCGGGGCATGAACCAGTCTCCTCATAGGTAGATGACGTCTCGGTCCGGGGGCGCGGCGGTCTCGTTGATCGCGATCCGCGAGTGTGGTGCACATTATGCCCTTGCCCCGGCGCCGACGCACATGTTCCGTATGCCGGGACGCCACGTTCTCGAGTTTCGAATGCGGTTTACACATGTCGGCGAACGTGGTACACACTCCTGTCTCCGATTGTAGCGTTGACGTGTCGTCCCGGTGGCGGGATGACGATGAGCATCGAGGAGAGATCCATGACGCGCCGGTCGTTCATTTGGTGTAGCAGCCGCACGCTGGCGGCGGTGTCGCTTGGTGCGAGCGTGCCCGCGCTCGGCCGGACCGTGGGGGCGGTCAGTGCGTGGCAGTCGGCTCCTGCATCGGTCCTGAGGCGGATCGGGATCACGACGGTCTGCTTCCGCGACCGCTTCACCGCCACCCGTGATCGGAAGGCGGGCCCGCTGCCGGCCGGCCAGGAGCTCACGCTGCTGACCGCGCCGAAGTTCATCGCCGACGCGCTCGGCCTCCACAACGTGGAGATTTGGAGCATGCAATTCGCCGACACCTCGATCGACTACTGCCGGGAGATCAAAGCGGCAGCGGCGGCCGTAGGCTCGCGGATCATCAACATCCAGGTGGATGGCCCGGAGAACCTCTCCGACCCAGACGAGGCGGCGCGGTCTGAATCCATCGCGTCCATCAAGCAGTGGATGGATCGGGCGGCTGCGGTCGGCGCGTCCATGCTGCGCGCGAACACCGGCGGTGGACCGCCTGACGCCTGGGACGTGGAGCGCACCGCCGACTCGTTCCGCCAACTGGCGGAGTACGGCAAACAGATCGGCGTGACGATCCTGATCGAGAACCACGTAGGGTACAGCGCGGATATCGACAAGGTCGTCGCCATCGCGAAGACCGTCGACGATCCGAGCTGTCGTGTCATCGCGGACTGGGGCAACACTCCGTCGGGCTCTCCGGAGGCGCAGGTCGCGGGGTTGAGCAAGCTGTTCCCGTATCTCGAGCTGGTGTCGGCCAAACAGCTCGACTTCGATGACGAGAACCGCCACATCAACTACGACGTCGTTCCACTCATCAAAGCCACGGAGGCCTCCGGCTTCCAGGGCATCTACTCGATCGAGTTCTACGGGCGTCCACCGAAGGACACGATTGCCGCGGCGAAGGCCATGATTCAGGCGCTGACGGCGAACATCTCGGCCCGATAACCAACGTCGTGTCGCCAGGAGAAGAGCATGCACCGGCCACTCGTGGATAAGGATTCTCGATCGTGGAGCCGGGCCGATGGCCGTTCACGCGGCGTCGGTCTCGCGTTACCGCTCTTCGTCGTGGTGCTCATCGGCCTGGTCAGCGTGACGGCCGTGAGCGACGAGCGGAGCAACAAGTGGTGGTGGGACTTCGAAGGCGATCCGGGGAGCTCACATTTCGTGAGCCTCGATCAGATTGACAAGTCCAATGTGCGGCAGCTCGAGGTGGCGTGGTTCTATCCGCACGGCACGACCGGGTTCAATCCGATCGTGGTCGACGACGTGATGTACGTGGCGGGGCGCGACGACGCGCTGATCGCGTTGGACGCGACGAGCGGGAAGGAGATCTGGATCCATGAAGGCTTGTCGGGCATGACCAGCCGCGGCGTCAACTACTGGCAGAGCGAGGACGGCAAGCAGAATCGGCTGTTCTTTGCCATCGATGGCTATCTGCAAGCCATCGATGCGCGAACCGGCGAGTCTATTCCGAGCTTCGGGACCGACGGCGTGGTCGACCTGCGGGACGGCGTGGTGCGCGTGGAGGGCACCGACGGGCGCATCCAGTCGAAGAGCCCCGGCAAGGTGTGGAAGAACCTGCTCATCATGGGCTCGGCGATCGGCGAGGCCTACATGGCGCCGCCTGGCGACATCCGCGCGTACGACGTGCTGACGGGCAAGCGTGTCTGGCAGTTTCACACGGTGCCGGGACCTGGTGAGTACGGCTACGACACGTGGCCCAAGGATGCCTACAAGTATGCCGGCGGCGTCAACAACTGGGCCGCCATGTCGATAGACGAGGCACGAGGCATCGTCTATCTCCCGACCGGCTCGGCGACCTACGACTTCTATGGTGCGGATCGGCACGGGATGAACTTGTTCGCCAACAGCCTGCTTGCGCTCGACGCGCGCACGGGGAAGCGCCTGTGGCATTTCCAAACGATTCATCACGACTTGTGGGACCTGGACAACGTGTCGGCGCCGCAGCTGGTGAGTGTTGAGCACAACGGGCGTCGCATCGACGCCGTGGCGCACGCGGGGAAGACGGGGTTCCTCTACGTGTTCGACCGCGTGACCGGGGAGCCGCTGTGGCCCATCGAAGAGCGCCCAGTGCCGAAGAGTGACGTCCCGGGCGAGCAGGCATGGCCGACGCAGCCCTTTCCGACCAAGCCGCCGCCATTTGCGCGGCAGACGTTCGGCGTGGAGGACATCAACCGCTGGCTTCTGGATCCGGACGAGTATGCCGAGATGCGGGAGCGGGTGTCGAAGGCGCGCAACGAGGGCCTCTACACGCCGCCCGCCTTGATCGACACGATCTCGATGCCTGGGAACCAAGGTGGATCGAACTGGGGCACGACCGCGGCCAATCCGGAGAAGGGGCTCGTCTACGTGCTCAACCTCGATTCCGTGGCGATACTCAAGCTCGAGAACGTCAAGACGCGAGGTGGCCTCGATCGTCGTGCCGAGGCGGCTGCTGGCGCGCAGGTGTATCAACAGCAGTGCCAGGTGTGCCACGGGGCGTTGGACGGATCGGGTGCCAGCGGCATGGCCGGCGACATCGCGCCGCCGCTGACGGGCGTGACCGACCGCATCGGCGAGGATGTGATTCGGACTATCGTGACCGACGGCAAGGGCTTCATGCGCCCAGTGTCGAGCATCACCGACGCGGAGCTGACAACCTTGCTGCGGTATCTGGCAAATCCGGATGGCCGCCGGCGACGCGCGGGTGCAAGTCCGGTTGCCTCGGCGTTTCCGCCCGGCCCGGTCGTGGCCTCCGGTGGTGCACCGCTACCTTCGCAACGGCCCCGCGACCTCGATGCGGCGCCCAGCTACGGCGGGAACGGCGGCAACGCGGGAAGCGTGCCGTACCCGCCCGACGTCGACGTGCCGCCCGTTCGCTACATGAGTGACTACGGCGTCATGTCCCGAGCGACGGCTCCACCCTACACGACGCTGGTTGCCTACGACCTCAACACGGCAACGATCAAGTGGCAGGTTCCCGTGGGCGACGATCCCGCGACCAGCGCGCGCGGCGGTCCAACCGGCACCGGCGGCATGCGATTGCGCCACGGCATCGTCACGACGAAGACTGGCCTCGTGTTCGTGGCGGGTGGCGACGGCAAGGTTCGAGCCTACGACGAGGACAACGGCGAGGTGCTGTGGACCGGCACGCTGCCCGGCGCGTCGAGCGGAATCCCGGTGAGCTACGAAGCGAAGGGCCGGCAATACGTGGTCTTTGCGTCAGACCCGCGCGGCGAGCAGGGCGACGCAGTCTCGGCGGACACTCCACGCGGGTACGTCGCGTTCGCTCTATCGCGACGATGACCCTAGACGCGGTCTCGTAGTGTGGAACGACTGAGCGCCTGAACAGCGCCAGGACGCCCACACGACGTCGACGTTCTCCACACGACAAGCAGCGGCGTGCACTCAGCGAGGGCGGCGCGGCGAAAAATCTCGCCGCGGCGCACATCAGGGTTGCGACGGTGTGATCGTTGTGTTCCGGTCTTTAAAAACTTGCATGCGGAAGTAAACGAGGCGCCGGGATGCACGGCGGCCGACCACGCAAGATCGAGCTTGCATCGTGAGGGAGTGAGCGCGGCGTTCTTCCCGCATCGTGGAATGAACGCCTGCTCGGGGACGACTGCATGAAGAGATGTGGGAGGGGGACATGCTGAAAATCTGGAGACGTGCACGATCGTGGATGTGGGTGGTGTCCCACATCGTGGTGATGATCGGTCTCGCCATCGGCGAGGTTGGCGACGTAGTCAGCGGCGTGGACTCGCTGACCTACCATTCGTTGCAGTTGAAAGTGGAGCGCCGGTTGGCCGGTGGCTTGCAGTTCGGCGCGGCGTACACGTACTCGAGGGGAAGAGGGTTGCAGGGCTACGATCCGTACACGGAGCAGCTCGGAGGAGAGGAGGCGCTGCGGGCGCGGTACTGGGGGCCGACAGAGCTGGACCGGCCCCACAACCTGGTGGTGCACTACAGCTACATGGTGCCGAATCCCACGCCGAACACGCCGATCCTCAAGGCCGTGCTCGGCGACTGGCTCGTGGCCGGTGTGACGAAGTTCCTGAGCGGGGCGCCGGTCAACCCGACGTGCAGCTCGAACAATGCTGGTATTGCGAACTCCGATCCGACCCTCACGGGGCTCGCCGCGGTCACCGGCGAGGACGAAGCGGCGCGCTGCATGCTGACCGGTGAGTCGATCGACAGCGGCTTCACGGTCGACCCCGATCCGGCGGTTGCGGTCCATTTCAACCCGGACGCCTTCGCGATGGCGCAGCCAGTCAGCGCAACCGAAGGCAACTTCGGCAACGCGCCGCTCAACATGCTGCGCCACCCGTCCTGGAGCACGTGGGACCTCACGTTGGAGCGCCGCTTTCCGCTGCGCGTGCTGAGCCCGAGCGCCAACATCCGCCTGCAGTTCCAGGCGTACAACCTATTCAACCAGGTGGAGTTCACCGAGCTCGACGCAGACTTCGACTTCACGGGCGCGAACAACTCCATCATCAACAGCACCGACACCGGCAGGTACGTGGACGTCATCCCGCCGCGCATCCTGGCTCTCACGCTCCGCGTGGAATTCTAGGTAGGGCCGCCTCGCCGAGGCGGCCCTACCATGGCTCACGGCGCGTTCGGCGAACGCGCCGTACCATCGTCGACGTCGAAAATGGTGTGCCAGGCGTTTTGCTGTACAAATAGGCAGGGCTGAAGAAGACGGAGCTGCCATCTCAGGCGACCGATCTTCTTCACCTTGTCAACGCTCCGAGATTCTCGGGGCGTATATGTAGCGGAGTGCAGCAATGCTACTGGCTTTTGTCGTCGCTCTGTCAATGATGCAGGCAGGCGGAGCAGACATGCTCAGCGGGATAGTCAGGGACACGAGCGGCGGTGCCGTCTCGGGCGCGACGGTGATCCTGCAGACGAGCGACGGTGTCGAGCAGCAGACGGTGACCGGACCGGACGGCCGCTTTGCGTTCGACAACGTCGCCGACGGCACGACGCTCATCGTGCGCGCTGGCGGCTTCGCGGCGCGCGAGCAACCGATTACGGGGGCGAGCGAGATCGAGGTCGTTCTGTCTCCCGCCAGCCTGCTCGAGACGCTCACCGTGACACCGACACGGAGCGAGCAGCGGTTGGGCAGCACTCCGGCGAGCGTCAACGTGCTCGACCGTGACGAGCTGCGCGCGTCGGCGGCCATTGTCGCCGACGATGTGCTGCGTCAGCTTCCGACGTTCAGTCTGTTTCGCCGCACGAGCAGCCTGTCGTCGCATCCGACGGCGCAGGGCGTGTCGCTGCGCGGTATCGGCCCGAGCGGTGTCAGTCGCACGCTGGTCCTGATTGACAACGTCCCGTTCAACGACCCGTTCGGTGGCTGGGTGTACTGGACGCGTGTGCCCATCGACAGCGTGGAGCGGATCGAGGTCGTCGATGGACCGAGCTCGAGCCTGTATGGCAACTATGCCATGGGAGGGGTCATCAACGTCATGAGCAGCCGTGCAGCCGCGCGGACGGTGGAGCTCAAGGCGCAGTATGGCAACCGAAGCAGCCCCAAGCTGGACTTCTTCGGCAGCGACGTTCGGGGCAACCTCGGTGTGGTCGTCGACGGCAGTCTGTTCGACACCGATGGATTTCCCAGCGTCGTGGCCGCCGAGCGCGGCGCCGTCGACACGAATGCGCGCGTGGACTTCAAGAACGTCAATGTCAAAGTGGACTACCGTCCCACGGACCGGATGAGCGCATTCGCGCGGGCAGGCTATTTCCGCGAGGAGCGGAACAATGGCAAGGTCAGCACCTTCACGGGCGATCCCGAGGCCAACGACACGACATGGACGTCCCTCAACGGCGGCGTGCGCCTCGCCTTACCTGGTGAAAGCGACCTACAGGTACGTCTGTTCGCCGACTTCGAGACCTTTCACAGCACGTTCCTGGCTGTTCCTGACTTGACGACCAGGTCAATCGGTCGGATGGCGCTCGATCAAGAGGTGCCCTCGAAGGGCATTGGTGGCATGGCGCAGTGGTCGAAGGCCGTCGGGGGCCTGCACTACGTCACCGCGGGCACCGACTGGCGTTGGGTAGATGGCGACAGCGAGGAGAGCGTGCTCGATTTCGAGACCGGCACATCGGTCGTTACCGAGCGCGTCGCGGGCGGGACACAGCGCAGCGTCGGTGTGTTCGTCCAGGATATCTTCACGCCGAGGCCGAACCTGAACGTGACGCTCGGGGCCCGCGTCGATCACTGGAGGAACTACGACGGTCACCATCTCGAGACGTCGGTCGCGACCGGCCAGCCGACCGAGCAACACCGGCCGCTGTTGCCGACCCGCAGCGATACGGTTGTCAGCCCGCGTGGGGCGCTGTCGTATCGCTTCACCGATCGCATCAGCGCCTGGGGTGCCATCAATTGGGGATTCCGCGCGCCGACGCTAAACGAGCTGTACCGGCAGTTTCGCGTCGGTGCCACCTTGACGCGGGCGAACGAGGATCTCGGACCAGAGCGTCTCTTGGGCGGAGAAGCCGGTGTGAACGTCGCGGCCTCGCGCAACATGACCGTGCGCGCGACCTGGTACGACAATCGCGTGAAGAACCCGGTCTCTAACGTGACCGTGGCGACCAACGTCCGACAGCGCCAGAACCTCGGGCGCACGAGGATTCGTGGTCTTCAGACCGACGTGGAGTACCGGCTCGGATCCACGTGGCGGCTCTCGGGCGGCTATCTCTTCAACCACGCGACGGTCCGAGAGTTCGACGCGAGCCCGGTCCTGGTCGGCAACTTCCTGCCGCAGGTGCCCAAGCATCGCGGCGCGATGCACGTTGTCTACTCGGACCCCCGGTTGGTCACACTGGGCTTCGGCGTGCAGGTCATCGGCCGTCAGTTCGACGACGATCAAAACATCCGGGTCGTGCCGGGCGAGGGCGCGCCCGGGCTTCCGGGATACGCGGTCGTCGACGTGACCGCGTCACGGGATGTCGGGCGTGGCCTTCAAGTCTTTGTGGGGGCCCAGAACCTCCTGGGCCAGGAGTATTTCGTGGGCACCAATCCCACGACCATCGGTTCGCCGCGCCTCGTGCATATCGGCGTACGGGCGCGCTTTGCCGGACGGTAGCGGCTGCTGCCGCGACCGAACATGTGGGCCCGAACCTTGGGGTCTTCCACACGCGTAGCGAGCCTCGAGGCGCTCGCAGCGTACGAAGAAGAGTGGCAGAAGGAGACGTGTATGACTGCGATTTCGAGACGAGAGTTCTTCAGGAGGACGGCGGCTGAGGCCGCCGTGGTCGGGGTCCTGGCGGCGAGCGTATCCGAGCTTCGCGCGAAGCCGCTTGGCCTACCGCTCGGCTGCCAGACGTATCCGGTCAGGGACATGCTGAGCCAGGACTTCGTGGGCACCATCACGCAGCTCGCCGACATCGGGTTCGAGAGCATCGAGCTCTGCTCGCCGGTTGGGTACGAGGACTTCAAGGGCATCGCCAAATACTCGGGCACGGAGCTCCGGAAGATCTTCGGTGACCTGGGTGTGACGTGCGTGAGTGCGCACTTCAGCATGAAGGAGCTCAGAGAGGATCTCCCGGGCAGGATTGCCTGGGCGAAGGACGTCGGCTTGACGCAAATGATGGTGCCGACGCTCGCCGGTCCGGAGAATCCGACCATGGACGACGTCAAGCGGGTGGCCGACGAATACAACGAGATGGCGGCGCAGTCTGCCCAGGCTGGCCTCTTGCAAGGCGTGCACAACGAGGGCTTCGAGCTCTCGATGGTCGAAGGTCGGCGGACGTACGACGTCTTGCTGGAACTACTCGACCCAAAGCTGGTCACGTTTCAGTTCCAGATCTCGACGATCAGCCGCGGCTACGATTCGATCGAGTACTTCACCAAGTACCCGGGCCGCTTCGGCTCGATGCACGTCCAAGGCTGGTCGGCGAAGACGAAGGAGAGAATGGCTGTCGGAGAGGGCACGCTCGACTGGAAGAAGATCTTCACAGCGGCCAAGACCGGTGGCGTCAAGAACTACTTCGTCGAGATGAATCTCGATTTAATGAAGGCGAGTATGCCTTATCTTCGGGAGCTCGAGGTCTGACGAAGGGCTGACACGTTTCCCTTATCCAAGATGACCCATACATGGCGCGTAGCGATCCTGGGACTGGGCCATTGGTATTCGGCGTACAACTTAGCGCGGGCGCTCCGTGAATATCCTCGAGCGGAGCTGGTTGCAGCCGCTTGGCATCGGCCCGACCAGCTGAACAGCTTTACGAAGACGTTTGGCATCACCGGCTACGACAACTACGAGGCCCTGTTCGAGCGAGAGCAGGTCGACATCGTGCACATTGCTTCTCCTGTCTCTGAAATCAAGGATCTGACGATTCGGTCTGCTGGCGCCGGGAAGCACATCATCCTGGGAAAGCCGATGGCGATGAGCGTCGCGCAGGCGGACCAAATGATTGAAGCGGTCGATGCCGCAGGTGTCTCGTGCGTTCCCTTTCAGGGAATCATGCGTCTCCGCGGCGGTGACCTGAAGGCACGGATCGAGCAGGGAGAGATCGGTGAGCTCCTGCTGATGCACCAGACGAGCCGCTGGTCGATCGCCGAGGACTGGTACGGCTCTGGCAAGCCCGGGTGGTTCGTGGATCCCCGCCATGTTCCGGGCGGCGCCTTCATCGACGAAGGCATTTACTGGATCGACTTCTTCATGTGGCTATCGGGAAGTGAGGTGGTGCAGGTCGAAGCGAAGATGGCCAACCTGGTTCACAAGGACATCGACGTGGAGGACTGGGGCATGGCCACCTTCACGTTCGCCAACGGTACCCTGGCGACATTGGAGGCTTCGTGGACCATCAACGCTCCCACGAAGAGCGGCCCGTCGCCGAAACAGAACAGCGTCGTCCGCCTGGAGATTGTCGGTAGCCGAGGGGAGATCATCGATCAGTGGTTCAGAGCGCCGGGCCGCGCGGTGCTGGCGGCCGGCGCGCGTGATTGGGTCTTCGAGCAACACGCTGAAGCGCCCTTCGGCCCTCCGTCGCCGTTCCCTCTCGATCACCTGGTCGACTGCCTCGAGTCTGGACGGCGGCCGGAGGTGACCATCCACGAGGCGCGGCGATCACTGGTCGTCGCGTTGGCGGCGTATGAGTCGGCGCGTGCGGGGCGGCCGCAGCGAATCGAGTGAGGGTGGTCTTCGTGGTGGGCTCACACCGTCTCGGTCACCTTGCGTAAGTGCGGCGGCCGGTCGGGATCGTGGCCTCGGGCGACAGCCAGCGCGTTCACCATGCGATAGAAGCTTTGGATCATCAGCATGGGCTCGAGTGAGGGATGAGCAGGCACCGTTGGCAACGCGAGGGCGCCTGGTGCTCGCGTTCCTGCCAGCAGCAACGTCCCGCCGTACGCGACGATATCCGCGGCGAGCGAATCGATGCTGGCGCGTGTCTCGTCGCGCTGCGAGAGGAGCAGCGCGGGAAAGCCGCCGCGCAGCAGTGCCATCGGTCCATGGCGCACCTCGGCGGCGCTGAAGGCCTCAGCGTGCAGCCCGCAGGTTTCCTTGAACTTGAGCGCGGCCTCCTGAGCGACGCTGAGTCCGAGGCCGCGGCCGATGACATAGAGGTTCGTGGCGTCCTGCAGCGTTTCGACGGCAGGGCTCCAATCCAGCGTCCATGCCTCTGCGAGCAGATCGGGTGCAGCGGCGAGTGCCTGAAGAAGCGTCGGGTCCTCAGTCCATTCGCCGACGAGGTGGAGCAGTGCCGCCAGTGACGCGACGTAAGACTTCGTGGCGGCGACACTGGTCTCCGGGCCTACGCCGAGCGGCAGGGTCTCGTGCGCAATGCGCGCCAGCGGCGAGTCTTCCACGTTGACGAGGGCAATCACGAAGGCGCCGGCGCCGCGCGCCGCTTCTACCGACGCCAACAGATCGGGGCTTTGACCAGACTGCGAGATCGCGAGGAAGACGAAGCCCTCGAGATCACGCCGGGCGGCGTAGACAGAGCTCACCGACGGCGCAAGCGAGGACGTGAATACTCCCGCCCTCGTCTCGATGAGGTACCTGCCAAACGTTGCAGCGCGATCGGAGCTGCCGCGGGCGCAGGTGACGACGGCGCGCGGCTGGCGCTCGCGCAGCACTCGGCTGATGCGCTGCAGTTGTCCATGATTCGCGTCGCGTTGGGCGGCCACCGCGCGGGGCGCCTCGGCGGCTTCGGCAAACATTCGGGTGTCTTCGGCATTTATGATCGGTATCATCACGATCGCGAGCTCTCCAGGGAAATCGAGCCAGGGAAGATACGGGTAAGTCCGACTGGCTGGACGACGGCGTCGTCGCCTTCCTACGGCAGCGGTTCGAGGTCGATGCGTCTGAAGAAGATCTCCGCGCCCTCCGCTTGGAACATGATCTTCCCATCGGTCACCGACGATTCCGAGCCTGCGTTGACCCGCTTGCCGTTGACCGAGAACGTCAGATTTCGCCCATCGACCACGGCGTCGAGCCGGGTCCACTCGAGGCCGGGGCTTTCGACATCTTGCGAGCCACGCATGCCGAGACGATCCTCCCAGTCTTCGCTGCGGCCCCACCAATTGATGCGGCCCGACGAGAAGACTTTCGGTACGCCGCGAGGGTCGTACACATTCTCTCCGTCACGGTCGGTTCGGCTCGTCACCTTCAGTGAGGGCAGAATCCGCTCGCCGTCGTCACCGTAACCGGCGACGAGGATGATGTCGCCGACCCCGCCTTCGATGATCTGAAACTCAATCGACCGCAGCCACGGGCCGTTGAAATCTTCTTCGGTGTTGCCGGGTCGTCCTTGTGCATGCAGGAGCACGCCGCTATCGCGAGCGCGCATCTTTCGCTCGCCCCACGTGGCACCTCCCCAGCGGTACTCGACGATCAGCCGGTAGTCTCGGTATGCCTCCTTCGTCAGAAGGCCACCCCACTGCTGGCCGCTGATGCGAATCGCCGGAGCGCCATCGATGTCATCCACGACGCTGAATACACCCAAGGTGTCCGCTTCGTGCTGATCGACCAGCCAGGTGTCGAAATTCGCCAAGGACTGACCGTCGAACAGGTTGATCGTGGCCGTAGGGGTGATCGCCTGCGAGGGCGCCTGGCCCGACAGCGAGCGCGGAGGCACCATCAACGCCAGTAAGGCGATCGAACCGGCAAGAATCGTCCCTGCGGAACGCTGGCCCATGAATCTTGACTCCTTTTCTGGTGCTACGGGGCGATCGGAAACAGTTGCTTCAGCTCGTCCATCGTGGGTTGACGGCCGTATTGTCCGAGCTCGAACGCCTCCGCGTATTTCACCTGGCGCCCGCGTTGCTCCCCGTAGAGCGCGACCAGCTGCTCACGATATTGATCGGCGACCGCCGCGCTCCGCGCCTTGACCATGTCGAGCAAGAACGCGCGCCGCCCTTGGTCGTCGTCGGGAGCGTCGGGCTGGGTTCGCGCTTGCCAAGAGTCCGCATCGCCGAACTGCGAGGGCATCGCCGAGACGCACTTCCATTTCTTCTCCGCCACGGCATCTATCGACACCACGATCGTCGGCTCGAATGGGTAGGGCCGCTTGAACGCGTCCGAGTAGTACATGAAGACCGGGTTCCGCTTCACCGGCGGCGTGTCCGGTGTGAAGAACGGCGCAGCCACCACCACCGCCGCATCGTCGAGCAGCACTCCCGTGTATCGATGATCGGCGTGGTAGTCGTATGGACGATGTCCCAGGACGATGTCGGCTTGCCAGTTACGGATGAGACGTGCGACGTTCTTGCGGTTCTCGAGCGAGGGCATCAGCTCGCCGTCGTGGATGTCGAGCACCTCGACCTCGGTCCCAAAGATGCGAGCACATTCTTGGACTTCCGCCTTCCGGCGCGTCGCCAACGGTCCACCCGCCATGGCGAAATGACCGACGTCGCCATTGGTCATTGCCACGAGCTTGACGTGATGGCCCTGCGAGGCCCACAGGGCGGCGACACCCGCCGCCTTGAGCTCGGCGTCATCCGGGTGCGCGCCAAAAGCGATGACGCGGAGTGGCGTGGACGGAGACGACTGGGTTGCGGTTGTCGTGCCGGCCAACAGCCCGAGCGTCAGGACGAGCAAGACGGCTGAAGAGAGCGATTTCATCGGGTCCTCATGTTTTAGCGGGCTGCCCCAGACGTTCGCGGCGCGCTCGGCGAGCGCGCCCTACTTCCTTGGCAGGGACGCCTCGCCGGGGCGCCCGTGTCGAGTTCTCAAGGGTTCTTACAGCCCATTCTGAGACAGTGCACGGCGGAAGGCTCGCTCGAAGGGATCCTAACTCCCGAGGTGCTCATCGAAGAAGCGTGCGATTTCTTCGAATACCTCCTTGGTCTCAGGCGCTGTGCGGTCACGGAGGTAGTGGGCGTGCGACTGACCTTCATAGACGTGCAGCGCCGCCTCGACACCGGCCCGGCGCAGCTTTCGGTGCACGCGGACCGTATTGCTGAGCAAGAGATCACGTGTCCCGGTCGTCAGGATTGCCGGCGGAAAGCCGTGCATATCGCCGTAGACAGGCGAGAGCATCGGGTCCTTCAGATCGTGGCCGTTCGCATAGAGCTTGGCCATCGCATCGCAGCGGCCATCGCTGGCGACGAGCACGTTGTCCAGCAGCGCGTTGGTGTGAAACGAGTCGCCGGTCTTCGTCAGGTCGGACATCGGTGTGCCAGGGGCTATCGCCCCCGGCACCGGCAGACCCTCTTGCTTTGCGCGCAGCACCACGGCGAGCGTCAACGCGCCGCCGGCTGATGTGCCGAAGACCGCCATGTTCTTCGGCTGCGCCATCGTCAGGGCGGCTTTCCACGCCGCGACCGCGTCATCCAGAGCGGCAGGATACGGGAACGCGGGTGGCATGCGATAGTCGATCGACATGACCTTGAACCTGCCGAAGGCCGCCATGTACATGGCTTCTCTCGTTCCGGCCGCTCCGCCGCCAAGCACGTAGCAGCCGCCATGAAGATGGATGAGGAGCCTGTCTCGATTCTTTGGTGGCATGGCTTGCGGCGTCACCATGAAGCCCTTCACCCCGCCCAGGGTCAGCGGCTCTGCCTGGACGCCTAGCTCCTGGCGAAGCGCTGCGAGATCTCGACCGCCGGCCGCGGAACGCGCGGCAATCGCTTTCCATTCGTCGACGGTTTGGGGAACATCGTTCCAATTGTCGCTGAGCGGCGCCCCGATGAGCTTTTGCATCTCGGGGCTCACCGTGCTTGGCACCGGCACGGTGCGCGCCGGTACTTCGAGCGGTTCCGGCACAGGCGTTTGGATCTTCACATCTCGCACGGACACAACAATGGTAATAGCGACGAGCGCGAGCCACGGTACAGCGCGTCGAGCAAAGGACAAAGAAGCTTTCATAGCGCCTGAGCTCACTGGGTCGATGGACACGCTCTTCCCCTTGATCCCTTTCTCCCCTGACCCCTCGTCCCGACCTCTGATCCCTGACCCTGACCCCTGTGCCCTTGATCCCTTGATCCCTTGGTCCCTGATCAGATATTGGCCAGCACGATGTCGTGAATCGTCTCACCCTCAGGCTGCCACCCTTCGAGGCTCGAACCGTCGAACAGGTCGACCCTCTCCGAATGGTCTTGAGCCGTTGCGGCGGAACCGATCAGCAACAGCGCGGCACAGGAAACGGCGGCGAGGGAGGCGCGGCTCATCGTGGACTCCTTGAAAGCAGAACAGTGTGTGGGCATATTAAAACACCCGTGCCGTCGATAGGCAAGACACTAAATTAACTTAAATTAGTATCTCGGCCCAACGATGCGCGCTGTGATAGAGTGAGCGCCCGCGGCGCAGGAAAAGAAGGAACTGCCCTTCACCCGTCTCGCACGTTCCAGTCGTGCCAGCAGGTGAAACGGCTCGACAGCCGCGGAGACGTCGAGCACGGCGCATTCGGCGAACGCGCCCTACCAGAGCGGAAGGTACGGACGCCTCGCCGAGGTGTTCGTGACGTCGGTTGCCAGCCCCGAAGCTTGATACGAGGCGTCAAAGTCAGGGTTCTCAAAGGTTGTAACGCGTGGAGCAGATGACGTCGGCAGATGACTTGTTCCGGATCGACGCCAAAGTCGCCTTGGTGACCGGAGGGTATGGTGGGATCGGCGAGAGCGTCTGTCGGGCGCTCGCGTCGAAGGGGGCGAAGGTCGCAGTGACCGGCCATGACGCCGCCAAGGCGGATGCGTGCGCCGAGATGCTGCGCCGCCTGGGGGGGGACGCCTACGCCACGGCCTTCGACGCCCTTTCCGTGGCGGACACGCGGCGGATGGTCGATGAGGTCGTCGCGCACTTTGGCCGACTGGACATCCTGGTGAATACCGTCGGGGGGCAACGCGAAGAGCAGGCGGATGCAGTCACCGAAGAGAACTTCGATTTCGTGCTGGACCTGAACTTGAAGAGTGTGATGTTTCAGGCACAAGCGGCGGCGCGGCACATGATCCAGCAAGGCACCGGCGGCAAGCAGGTCCACATGGGGTCGGTCCGCACACTGCTCGCGCTGCGCGGTCGTGGATTCGCAGCCTACTGCGCCGCAAAGGGCGGCTTGAGCGTGCTCTGCCGGCAACTGGCCGCGGAGTGGGCTGAGCACCGGATCAACGTGAACGTCGTCGCGCCCACTTTCGTGCGCACCCAGCAGGTAGCACGGTGGCTGGAAGATCCGGACTTCTATCGCAATCTGGTCTCACGTATTCCGATCGGTCGTATCGCCGAAACTCAGGATGTCGCCGGGAGCGTGCTGTTCTTCGTGTCGCCCGCTTCCGACTTCATCACGGGGCAGACGCTCTATTTGGACGGCGGCATCACAACGACGCAATGAGCGCGGGATTCTCGGATGAGTCCGTGGTCAGCTCGCTCGGCCGCCTCCCCGTCGAGGCGACGGCGAGTGCCGGTGGCAAGGGCGCGAGCTTGAGCCGCATGAGCCAGGCGGGGCTGCCTGTTCCGCCCGGGTTCGTCGTCTGTGCGTCTGCGTTTGGGACATTCTTGAATTACTACGGTGGCGTGGAGATTCTCCGAAGCCTGACCCGCGACCTCGACGTCCAAGACAACGGCGCCCTGGAAGCGGCATCCGCGCGGATGCGTGATCTAATTGTCTCCAATCCGCTTCCTACGGATCTCAGTGCGCGCGTGCGGACTGCCTACCACCAGCTCGGCGTCGACCTCCCCGTGGCGATTCGATCCAGCGCGGTCAGCGAAGATGGTGAGGCGGCGAGCTTTGCCGGCCAGCAAGACACCTTCTTGAATACGCGCGGTATCGATGCTGTCCTTGACCGCCTCAAGCTATGTTGGGCCTCGTTCTTTGCGTCACGGGCTCTGTTCTACCGATCCCAAAAGGGGGCGCTGGACGACACCCGCATTGCCGTTGTCGTGCAAGAGATGGTGCAGGCCGACAAGAGCGGCGTGATGTTCACGATGGATCCCGTGCAGAAGCTCACGGATCGCCTGGTCATCGAGGCCGTGTTCGGTCTGGGCGAGGGCATCGTCTCGGGGCTGATCACGCCCGATCACTACGTGGTCGGCCGCGACGACGGCGCGCTGCTGCGGGAATTCATCGCGTCCCAGGAAACGGCGGTCGTCTACGATGGCGAGAATGGCGGCACACGTCAGGCTCGGCTTTCCAAGGCGGAGGGCAGTGCCCGTGTGCTGAGCGGCGCGGAGTTGAGCGGACTGCGTGAGCTGGGGCTTCGCCTCGAGACGTTCTTCGGCGGGCCGCAGGACGTCGAGTGGTGCATACGTGAGGGCGACCTGCGGCTCTTGCAGAGCCGTCCAATTACGACCCTCTAGAGTGGGCAAGCCATGGAGTCGGCACTCATCCAAGCGGCGCAGCGCTGGGTGGTTGACAAGTACCCGTACAACAGTCACCACCTGTTGAAGTCATTGGAATGGCTGGATAGAATCGCGCCTGACACCACTGAGGCCGTGCGCCTCGCCGCGCTCACGCACGACATGGAGCGCGCGTTTCCTGGACCGGATCAACCGATCGCGGGCACGTTGGGCGACCCCAGCTACGACACAGCCCATTCGGAGCGCAGTGCTCGGATCGTCGGCGCGTGGCTTCGCGAGCAGGGTGCGGCTGCCGCGCTCATTGACGACGTGGAAGCGCTCGTGCGCGTGCATGAATGCGGTGGTTGGCCGGAAGCCAACATGGTTCAAGCCGCGGACAGCCTGAGCTTCCTCGAGACGAACATCGACCTCTTTCTGAGCTTCATCCAGTCTGGACGCTACTCCACGGATGAGGTCTCGTGGAAGTTCGACCATACCTACGAGCGGATCCAGATTTTGCATGCCCGCGAGCTCGCCCGGCCGATGTTCGAGCACGCGAAGGCCCAGTTGGCCGGCATGACGACGATGCGGGTGGCGCTCACCGTCAACGGCCGGGAGTGTGCACTCGATGTCCGTCCGCACCACACATTGCTCGAAGTCTTGCGCGACCAGCTCGGTCTGACCGGTACCAAAGAGTGCTGTGCGGAGGGCGAGTGCGGCGCGTGCACGCTGCTGGTGAATGGGCACAGCGTGAACTCCTGTCTCATGCTGGGGGTTGAAGCGGCTGGCAGCGACATCCTCACCGTCGAGGGCTTGGCGGCTCACGACCGGCTCGACAAGCTGCAGGAAGCGTTCCTGGACAAGGGCGCCGTCCAGTGCGGTTTCTGTATCCCCGGCATGATCATGTCGGCGAAGTATCTCCTGATGACGAATGCCCACCCTACGGTCGCGGAGATCAAGGAGGGGCTGGCTGGCAATCTGTGCCGGTGCGCCGGTTACAGCCGCATCGTCGAGGCGGTGGCTGCGGCGGCAAAGGCGGAAGACCGGTGATGCGGTCGTTCTCCCCGGCCTACGGCCAACCACAGCCGAAGAACGTGTCTTGTGCAAGGGGTGACGTCGATGGCGGAACGACACGAAGTGATTGATCAGTTCTTTGGCGATGCGTCGACTCCAGTCGAATGGGCGAGCGAGGAGGAAAAACGGCTCCATTTTTGGTTCGATGATTTGCACTGCCCGGAGCCGATTTCTCCGATGTGGTTCGACATAGGCGGTTGGTGGTACACGTGTGCGTACATGTATCGACGTTTTGGTGTTCCGTTCGGCCGAGACTGGGTGGCAAAGAACGTCGGAGGCTACGTGTTCACGGCGGTCGTGCCACGCGAGGAGCCCGAAGCCAAGGAGTTAGAAGCGTACTACCAGATGGTGACGCCAGTCTATGCGGAGAAGTTCCTGCGCTGGTGGAAGCACCGCTATCTTCCGGAGATTCGACGCAACTTCGAATATCTCGATACTTATCCCACGGAAGAGGCCTCTCTCGCCGAGCTGATGGTCTTGCTCGAGGACGCCCTCGATATCCAGGAGCGGCATTTCCGATTGCACTGGATCCTCAACCTGGCGCAGTTCCAGTCGGCGCTCGACTTCCAGACGCTGTTCAAAGAGCTCGTCGGAGAGTCGCACACTGCGCTCGTGGGCCGCATCCTGGTCTCCGATGAGGATCGGAACTGGGACTCGATTCGCGAGTTATGGACGCTGAAGGAGACGGTCAAAGGAAGCGACGTCCTGCGGCGGGCGGTCAGCGCGGCCAGTGTGGATGATGTCCTTCGCGCCCTCGGAGAATCCGAGCAAGGTCGTGAGCTGCTGCGAGCGCTGGACGCGTACAAGCTCGAGTACGGCAACAAGTCCATCTACACACACGAGTACATCGTTCCCACCTGGCGCGAGGATCCGACGCCCATCATCGAGGGGTTGCGCGGCTATCTCCACTCAGACTATGACTATCCGGCCGAGGTCGCCGCTCTGCGCAAGAATCGCGACGATGCGATCGCCGAGATGTGGTCGCTCGTCCCAGCCGATCGGGCCGAAGAGGATCGGCAACGCCTGCAGAAGGCGCTGGACCTGGCGCTGGGCATGACACCGCTCACGCCGGATCATCACTTCTACATGGATCAAGGGACGTACGCCAGAGTTCGGCTCGTGTTCATGGCGATTGGACGCAGGCTCGTCGACGCCGGCGTCATGCTCCAGCCGGACGATGTCTTCTTCCTGACGTATCACGAGTTACGTCTGGTTAGCGCGAGCTCCACGGCATTCGACGCGAAGGCTCGCGTCCAGGCGCGTCGGCGAGCACGCGAGGAGGCGATCGGCAAGCGGCCCCGCGCCTGGCTTGGCACCATTACGAACTGGTCGCTTCACAGCGAGCCTTACAAAGGGCATTGGGGCTGGCCGGACGTGTACACGCGTGCTGCGACTCAGGCGGCGCAGCCCAGTGGCACCCTGCAGGGCTTGGGCGCCTCGCCAGGCGTGGTCGAGGGCGTTGCCCGCATCGTCGAATCGCCGGAAGAGTTCAACCAGGTGCGAGAGGGCGACATCCTCGTCTGCAAGATGACCAACCCGGCGTGGGTTCTCTTGTTCACGAAGATCAGTGGCCTGGTCACCGATGCTGGCGGGGTGCTCTCACATCCCGCGATCGTCTCCCGCGAGTTCAATATCCCCGCTGTCGTGGGTACTGGTGTCGCCACGGAGCAGATCACGACCGGCCAGCGCCTCCGCGTGAATGGCACGACTGGAATCGTCGAGCTTCTCGACACCCCCGTGGCAGCCGCGGTCCAGGCGTAGTCCAGAGCTCCCGTGAATTCTCACTTGTAGACGATGGCCAATACTCACGATAAGCGTCTTCGGAAGTGGCACACCGGCACTGCATGCCTGCTGCTGGCTTGCGGACTCCTGCTCGCGATTCGTGTTGGCCGGGCACAGACAAATGGGTCGAAGCCGGTCAGGCCGCAGACGGCTCCGTACAGGACGTGGAGTGACTATGGCGGCTCACCGGATGCCGCACAGTATTCGGCGCTCAGCCAGATCGATCGCTCGAACGTGGGCGAGCTGCAGGCCGTCTGGACCTACCCGACCGGGGATGGCAAGAACTATCTGTTCAACCCGCTCGTCGTGGACGGCACCATGTATGTCCTGGCGAAGAACAACTCGATTGTCGCCCTGGACGCCGCGACCGGACGGGAAATCTGGGCGCGTCCGAACCCGCGGGGGCGTATCACGACCCGCGGGATCAACTACTGGGAGAGCCCGGATCGATCGGAGCGCCGTCTGTTGTTCTCGAACGACAACGACCTGCAGGCGATTGATGCGCGAACCGGCGAGCCGATCTCGTCGTTTGGCGTGGAGGGCCGTGTCGATCTCAGAGAAGGCTTGAGGCGCGATCCCGCGACGATCTCGGTGCAGTCCACGACTCCGGGGAGGGTGTTCGAAGATCTAATCATTCTCGGCTCGGCGACCAACCAGGAGTACGAGTCGGCGCCTGGGGACATCCGGGCCTACGACGTACGGTCCGGGAAACTGGTGTGGGCGTTTCACACGATTCCACACCCAGGTGAGGTGGGGTACGAGACGTGGGCCGAGGACGCGTGGAAGACCGTCGGCGGCGCGAACGCCTGGGGAGAGCTGTCGGTCGACGTGCAGCGCGGGATCGTCTACATCCCGACGGGCAGCGCGAAGTACAACTTCTACGGCGCCAACCGCAAGGGGGCCAATCTCTTCGCCGACTGTCTCCTCGCGCTCGATGCAAGGACTGGGCGCCGCATCTGGCACTTCCAGATGGTGCACCACGACATCTGGGATTACGACAATGCCACGGCGCCGAAGCTCCTGACGGTACGGCACGAGGGCAAGCTGGTCGACATCGTCGCGCACGCCGGCAAGACAGGCTTTCTGTATGTCTTCGACCGCGTGACCGGGGCGCCGCTGTGGCCGAGCGAGGAGCGGCCCGTTCCTCGCTCCCATATGCCTGGAGAAGAGACCTGGCCGACGCAGCCGTTTCCGCTTGCCCCTCCGCCCTTCGCTCGCCAGACATTTACCGAGAAGGACCTCAGCCCGTTTATCGACGATCCTGTAGAGCGAGCCCGTTTTCGTCAGGCGATTCGCAACGCACGGAACGAGGGCATGTTCACGCCGCCCGGTCTTGCCGATACCATCCAGATGCCCGGCAACAATGGTGGGGCGAACTTCGGCGGCGCCGCCGTGGATCCGACGCAAGGCACCATGTTCGTCGTCTCCAAAGACTTTCCCTCCATGTTGAAGCTGGTACCGCCACCGTCGACCGCTTCGGCGCCTCTCGGCGCGGCCGATCCAAGCTCGATTCGCTATACGAGCACGTTCGGCTTCATGATCACCACGAGTGGGCTCTCCGCGGTCGCACCGCCGTGGACGACATTGACCGCCTACGATCTGAACACGGGCACTATCACATGGCAGACACCTCTCGGCGAGGTCCCGGAGCTTGCGGCGAAAGGGTTCAGGGACACCGGCGGGCACTTCCCGAAGGTGGGGCCGGTGGTCACCGCGGGAGGCCTGATTTTCACGGGGACGCGCGATCGGCAGATCCGCGCGCTGGACGTGGACACCGGGAGGGTGTTGTGGAAGGCGGAGGTCGATGCGGCGATTGAGGGCATTCCCGCCGTGTATGAGGTGAACGGGAGACAGTACGTCGTCTACTGCGCGGCGGCGCGAGCAACGACGCGTACGCATGCCAGCCCTGGACATCCCGCCTCGGACTCGCCGATCCCCGGCGCGTATGTCGCGTTTGCGCTGCCGGATCGGTAAGCCGTTCCTGGTTCTTGGTCCTTAGTTCTTAGTTCTTGGTGCGCCTTGGCATCGGGGTGATAGGCGCACTACGCACTACGCACCAAGAACCAAGGATCTATGCAGCCGAGCGGCCGTTGCGGCGGAGCTGTTGACGAATGCGCTCTCTGGCTTCCGTCATCGCGACGAGCAGGCTTCCCCACAGCGATGCGGTCTCCTGCAGCTCGGTCGCCACGATTTGCGGCGGACTGGGCACGATGCGGCTGACGATCCGCCGCAGCTCTCGGGCCAGGAGGTCGCTCTGCGTCATGAGCGGCCCGCCAAGCACCACGATCGAGGGGTCGAGCACGATGCTCAAGTTCGCTGTCGCCATTCCGAGAAGTGTGGCGGCCTCGTTGACGATCTGTCGAGCCTTGGCGTCGCCATGACGAGCCGCGTCGAACAAGTCGCCGATCCGGCCCTGTTCATCACCTGCGCTCGACGCCGACCAGCGCGCCGCCAGCGCAGAGCGGCCGGCGAGTGTCTCGAGGCAGCCGCGCGAGCCGAAGTCCTTCTCGACGTACTCGCGGCCCATGCACATGAGAGCGACCTCACCGGCGAGGAAGTGATGGCCGTGGTGCAGCTCGCCGTTGACGATGATGCCGGCGCCGATGCCAGTGCCGGCGACGAGGAACGCACAGGTATCGTGTCCACGCGCGGCACCTCGCCACCGCTCCCCAAGGATGGCGAGATTCACGTCGTTCTCGACCACCACTGGTGCACCCAGCGCGCGGCGCAAGATGGCGGCCATCGGCACTCGCGACCAGCCCTTGAGGTTGGGAGCGAGGTCGACCACCATGCCTCTCTTGCGATCGACAGCACCCGGTGCGCCCGCCGCAACCGCGAGCAGCCGCCCGACCGGAACGCCGCTATCGCGAAGGAGAGCCCGCATTTCCTTGCCGATGCGCGAGAGCAGGGCAACCGGGCCGCGCTCTTTCGGGGTGGGAATGAGCCGCTCGCTCACCAGCTCGCCGCGCAGGTCGGCGACGGCGAGCCGGCTCTGTGTGATCGCGAGATCGATACCGACCACGAACCCGTGTCTGGCGTTGAACTCCATGAACGAAGGACGGCGACCACCGCGCGACGGTCCGGCGCCGAGATCCCTCACCAAGCCGCTACGAATCAAATGGGACGACAGGCTCCCGACGGTCGGCGCCGACAGACCGGTCACCTCGCTGACCACGGCGCGGGTGAAGGGCCCATCCCGGTCCATTGCCACCCCGAGAACCCGTTCGAGGTTGAACGCCCGCAGCTGCGCGGCGTCCCGCCCCCCATCCTCCGCATTGACTTTCGACGCTGCACGCCTGACTGTCATTGTTCGCAACCGAATACTATATATCTCTTGCGACCGGCCGAGATCATCCCGCCATCCAACGTCTCGAGTGTCCGTGCTGCCCACGATCGAGTGCGTAACACGCAACGGTCGTGAGGCGTCCCGGGCGTCGTGACGCTACTTCGCGAGCGCTGCGGCACCTTGCTGATCACTTACCAGAGCTTCATCTCGAAAGAGAACGCCAAAGCCGAGCGTGACGAGCGTCGCAAACGCAACAGGTATGATCCAGAATGTCTGCCATGCATTGAGGTCTTGACGAGCATCGCCTGTCATCATGCTATTGAATAGCCATCCTGCGACCAACGTGCCCAGCCCTTGACCTATACCATAGGTAACTAGGACGAACAAGCCTTGCGCCCTGGCGCGAATATCTAGTGTTGCCTTCTTATCGATGTAGACCTGACCTGCCACGTACACGAAGTCGTAACAGATACCGTGCAGAACGATACCCGCAAGGATCATCCAGGTGATGGCGCCTGGCGCCGCGAGGGCAAACAACCCGTATCGTACTACCCAGGCCAACATCCCGGCAAACAGGACCCACTTGATGCCGAATCGTGCGAGCGCGAACGGCAGCAACAACAGGAACAGCACCTCGGCCATTTGGCCGAACGTCATCTTGAAGGCTGGGTCCGGGATCGTCGTCGCACTGAGAAAGACTGGCACGTACGCATAGTAGGTTGCCAGTGGAATGCTGGTCAGCAACAAGCTGACAAGAAAGACGAGAAATGGCCGGTCTGCTAACTGAGCCAAGGCATCCTTGCCCACGACATCGCTCACGGAGACCTTCTTACCAGACGCGGGTGGTGGGACTGCTGGAAGTGTGAGGCAATAGAGACCGAGCAGGATTCCGGCTATCCCCGCAACCTGCATCGGCACGGCGGTTGTGTCTGCGTGTAAGACGTAGCTAACAAGGAAGCCAGCCGCGATCCACCCGATCGTGCCAAACATGCGGATCCACGGGAACTCTCTCTCGCGGCCCCGCAGGCCGTGAAATGCCATCGCGGTTGCGAGGCCGACCGTCGGCATATAGCAGAGCATGTGCAGGAACAGGAGCGTGAGGAACAGCGGTGTGGAGAGCAGCCACACACCGGCTGCAAGCGGCGCGAGACACACGAAGAGGCCGCTCAGCACGTGCATCACGGCCAAGACCTTCTGCACTGCGAAGAAGCGATCAGCTACGAGACCGAGAAAGAATGGGGAGACGATGGCGCCAATTGGGCTGGCCGTGTATGCCCAGTAGATGGCGTCGGTCATGCCAACGCTTGCCATGTAATTGCCGGCGGTCGCGTACCATGCACCCCAGACGAAGAACTGGAGGAACATCATGATACCGAGGCGACACCTGAGCAGGCCGGTCATACGGTGAAGGTCACTTCCATTGGCGCGTCGTCGTGTGATCTCAGCGAGTAGCTCGAGACGCCGCCATGGATGTCGTGTGCGTGAGCGTGGGCCGCGCCCCCGCCGCGGCCGCAGTGGTCGCGACGAGACCCTTCATGTATGCGAGGGCGGTCTCGTTGGCGCTGTCGATGTCTTCGATCCCGGCGAGCTGGTGGTTCTTGATGCAGGGCAGACAGTACTCCGACACGAGAAAGCCGTCGTAGCCCGCGCGCTCGAGCTCGCGCAGGTATGCGGGATAGTTGATCAGCCCGCCGAACGATGGCGATAGCTGTTGAACGGGCGTGCCATCCGGCGACAGGCCGACGTTCCAGGCACCATAGTGACTCAGGACGATTCTGTCGCCGCACTTCTCGGTCGCTTCCTTGATATAGTCATCGCTCTGACGTTCCTGGAACAGCGGCGCGTCCAGGCAGAGCTTCACGTTCGTCCTCTCGATCTCATGCACCATCATCAAGGCGTCTTCGTACCCTGGAGCGATCAGCGGGGCATGGTTCTGCAGCGCCAGCGTCAGGCCTCGATCGGCAGCCCAATCTGCAGCCTGCCGGATACCAGCGACGGCTCGATTCCAGCGACGCAGATCGGCGGGATAGAGCCGCTTATAGTGCTTCCCGCGCTCGTACGCGCCGTAGATGCCCGTGTCGTCTTCGTCGTCGATGATGCCGGGCCAGGCCGCGAAGACCTTGACGAGGTCGATCTGGAGGTCCTGCGCGAGCGTCAGAACTTCCTTCATCATGGCGAGGTTGTTCTCCCGTTCCTCCATGAACGGGCTCGCGAAGTTCGACATGCTCTCGACCGCACACAGCGCGATGCCCTCGCGGGCGGCGACATCTCTGATCTCCGTTCTGTCCTCCGGGCTCAAATCGAGCGGTGATCCGACCGGTCGCTTGGCCTCGATAGAGAGTCCGTCGAAGCCCAGGCGCTTGGCTCGGCGAATCTGCTCGACGACCGAGAGCGCCGGGCCGTCATAGAACAACCCCGAATACGAGACGGTAAGCAAGGCGAACTTCATCACACCTCCTGGTCTGTGTAGGACGGCACGTGGGCACGGTACGGCGCTAGTGGGCTGTATCAGTCATTTGTGAAGCGCCTTGCGGGGGCGGGAGTCCGCCTGGCGGCGTTGCTCGTCGGTCATATACCGCCTGTATGCTCCCTCCTCGCGCCGTGCCAGCCGGGCGCCGCGCTCCGCCAGCCCCTTCACAAATGACTGAGACAGCCCACTAGTCCTTCAGGATCTCGCGCCACACCCGAAGGAAGTTCCCTCCGAGCACCAGGCCGATCTGGTCATCCGAGAAGCCACGTTGGCTCAGGGGCTGCAAGAAGCTGTCCCGCTGCTCGTACATGGATTGCAGCTCGACCTCGGTGTGGCCGGGATGCGCCCCTCCCCGGGGATCGCCCTTGTCGTGCCCGAACCAGCCGACGCCGGTATGCTCGACGCCCACCAGGTTGGCGATATGTTCGATCTCGTCGGTGAGCAAGGGGTATGGCACGGTCTGGCTTCGGGTCAGGATATACCGAACGCCCACCAAGCCGCCCGTGGCCGCGATGGCCTTCACCGCAGCGTCGCTGTGCTGCCTGGGCGTGTCGACGAACGGCCGAATATTGGTGTGCGTCGACACGATTGGGGCGGTGGAAACCTCGGCGGCGTGGCGGATGCCGACCTCCGCGAGATGCGAGACACCGACCATCATACCGAGCCGGTTCATCTCTTCGATGACTTCGATGCCGAACGGGGTCAGCTTTCCGGCGCCACGGCCTTCCATGGCGATCCCGTCGGCGAGATAGTTCCGCTCATTGTGGGTCAGCTGGATTCCGCGAACGCCCATCCGGTAGAAGTCTCGGACGAGCGCCAGCCGTGTCGCGCGCGAGAAACCAGACTCGGGATCGACCTAGATCGGTTCGGCCCCCTCCATGTCGAGAAAGAAGAGCACTCGCTGCTTGTCGGGCTTCGTGGGAATCTCTGCCTTGGTTCTGATGACCGCCGCCTGCCCGCCGGTCTTGGCGATCTCCCGGAGGATCATGTCCAAGGTCTGCAGCGTGCCTTCCAGCATCTTGTGGTTGCCGCCACGCAGCTCCGGGTGCGTGCCGCCGACCGGCATGATCACGACATCGATGCCTCCCGCGAGGTATCGCGGCAGCATGCTGTCGACGAGCGGCGAGGATTCCCCGGCTCGAAAACGGTCATTGAACTCGTAGATGTCGCGATGACCCTCGACCAGGATGAAGTCGTACGGCGTCTTCGAGGTGCGAGCGCGCTGCGCGGCGGCTGCGAGTGGTCGTCCGCCGCCGAGCGCGGCGGCTGCTGCGACGGTGGACGATCGTTGAAGGAAGTATCTGCGCGTGACCTGCCCCATAGCGTGTCCGATCGTGCGACGAGATGTCCGACGTCGTCGAATCCCTGCTCAGAGACTGAACCGTGGGCCGAGGCGGATGGTACGCGGTGCCACCGCCGTGTTGAAGATGTGCATGAACGTGGAGCTCGTCACCGAGCCCGATGGGTTGCCGAAGAGAGTGTGGTTGAACATGACGTGGTGCGGGAGCCACGGATTGACGTTGGTCGCGCCGTCGGTCGTCGTGGCGTTGTTGTTCGGATGCTGACCGTTGACGAAGGTGCGCAGCGACCGCGCCGGCGTGTCGGTGAGGTCGTTTTGCACGGTGGCTGGCGTGGCCCCGGGAACCAGATTCATCAGGCTCTGATAGTTCCGGTAGGCTGGCAGCGGGACGTCGGTGATCTCCTTGGATCGCAGCTCGGTGTGTACGTCGGCACGATCGGTCTGGAGAAGCGCCGCGCTAGAGGCGACGGTGACGGTCTCGGCGAGCGTGCCAATCTCCAACGTCACGTCGACGCGGCTCACGGTGCCGGCGGTGACCGGGACACCGGTTTGGATGAACTCCCGGAAGCCCTGGAGCTCGACCTGGAGATCGTACGGGCCGGCGAGCGCGTTGGCAATCGTGAAGTTGCCGCGCTCGTTGGTGACGCTCGTCAGGACCAGGTTGGTCTCAGTGTTGGTCGCGGTGACAGTCGCGCCCGGCACCGCCGCACGCGAGCTATCGGTGACCGTGCCGACAATCGTGCCGTACAAGACCTGTGCGTCAAGGGGCGCGGCGGGCCGAGTGGTCGCGAGGAGCACGACGCCGAGGGATAGGCGCCGGGCCCTCCTTCTCGAGACGGCGGGGAAGGCCTTGAACCAATCAGCCAGCATTTGTAAGCATCTTAATAAACATAGGCGCTACTTGGGAAGGAAAATTAACTAATCCGCCAGCTCGTGAATGGATGCGGCGGCCGTGGCTGTGTGAGGCAAGGCGGTCGGCGGTGAGCGGCTGGGGCGAGAGGGCGGCTCACCAGGCACGGCCGCGCCAGGCACGGCTCGATGAGTTATCCCCGCGCGTCTCTCGAGCGGCGCCGCAGCGCCCGTCGTACCTCGTCGAGCGGACGCGTGTTCAGGACGTCACCTGCCTCGATCCAGCCCCGGCGGGCTGTCATGACGCCCCACTCCAGGACGCCGAAGGCGCGCGCCGAGTGGGCGTCGCTCGAGATGACCAGCGTGGCGCCCCGGTCGCGTGCCAGCCGCGCATGGGTATCGCTCAGATCACGACGGTAGATCTGGCTGTTGATCTCCAGCGCCACGCCGCGCGCTGCGGCTGCGTCGATCACCCGCTCGACGTGGATGGCATACGGGTCGCGCCGCAAGAGCATACGTCCCGTGGGGTGACCCAGGACGTCGACGTAGGGGCATTCCAGCGCCCGCAAGACGCGGTCGGTCATCTCTTCGGCGCCCTGGTTGAAGGCCGAATGGACCGAGGCAATCACGATGTCGAGCTGTGCAAGACAGTCTTCCGCCAGATCCAGCTGCCCGTCGGGGCGAATGTCACACTCGACACCGGCGAGCACCGTGATGCCGTCGAGCCGCGCGTCAACCTCACGGATACGCTGGGCGTGGGCCAATGCCCGCGCCTCGTCGAGGCCGTTCGCCATGGCAAGCGCCTGACTGTGATCGGTGATCGCAATGTAGGACAGCCCAGCCGCCTGCGCCGCGCGGGCCATCGTCTCCACGTCGTCTCGCCCATCAGTGGCGGTCGTGTGCATGTGGAGATCGCCGCGGAGGTCGCGGTGCTCGATGAGCCGTGGCAGCGCGTCCCGCTCGGCGGCTTCGAGCTCGCCACGCATTTCCCGCAGCTCCGGTGGGATGATGGGAAGATCGAGCGCGGCGTAGAGCGCCTCCTCGCTGTCACCCGCGAGGCGCCGCCCATCGCCTGCGCGAAACAGGCCATACTCGTTGAGCTTCCAGCCCTTCTTCAATGCGCGGTCCCTGAGCTCGATGTTGTGCAGCTTCGATCCGGTGAAGTATTGGATGGCGGCACCGCGGCTCTCCGACGTGACCAGCCGGAGATCCACTTGATACCCCTTCAGCAGCCGCACGCTCGACTTCGTCTCGCCTCGTCCCAGCACACGCTCGACGTGTGGATGACCGACGAAGGCGGCCATCAGCTCACCGCCGGCACCACACGCAAGAATGTCGATGTCGCCGCAGGTGTCCGCGCCACGGCGCAGGCTGCCGACGATGTCGAGGGTTGCCTGGGGCGCGGCGCTGCGGAGGTGCGCGACGACAGCGGTGGCGATCTCCCAGGCGTCTGGGGTCAGGTGTCGGCCCGCATGCTGGCGCCATTCATCGATGGCCTTGAGGATGAGCTGTTCTCGCTTCGTGCCCAGCCCTCGGAGCCCACGCAGCGCACCGCTCTTGGCGGCCTGCTCGAGCTCCTCGACCGACTGAATGCCGCGCGAGCTGTAGAGCAGAGCGACCGTCTTCGGACCGATACCTTGCAGGTGCAGGAGGTCGAGGACGCCGGGAGGGAACTCCGCGAGCAGCTCCTGATGATACCGGCACTGCCCACTCTCGACGAACTCGCGGATACGGCCGGCAATGTCTTTCCCAATCCCGGGAATCTGGCGGAGCGCCTGGTCGGGGAGGTCAGCGACACGCTCGCCCGAGTCGGCCACCGCGCTGGCCGCGTTGCGATACGCGCGGACCCGGAACAGGTTCTCGCCCTTGATCTCTAGGAGATCGGCGATCTCACTGAGCACGTGCGCGATGGCAGGATTGTCCACGGTGTGATCGCGCTCATTATAATGGCGGCGATGGATGACCCTGCGTTGCGGTTCTCACCGAATGCCCACACTCGGACTGCGCTCCATGAGCGAACGTGAAGGGCATCATCGCTTGATCGAGCTGCGCGACCGCCTCATCGCACGCTTCGGGCCCCACCGCGTACTCGCGGATGTGCCGCTCGGCCCGTATACGACCTTCAAGGTCGGTGGCCCAGCGGAGCTGCTCGTCGAGGCGCGCTCGTCCACGGAACTCGTCGGGGCGCTCGAGCTGGCCCGCGACGCGGGCGTGCCGGTCACGCTGCTCGGTGGTGGCTCGAACGTGCTCGTGGGCGACCTTGGTGTGCGCGGCCTGGTGCTGCGTGCTCACGGCGGTGCGATTGATCGCGCGTCCGCTGGTCGGGTGCGTGCCGAAGCTGGCGTCACCATCAATGGGCTCGTGCGTTGGACCATCAGTCGGGGGCTCGCCGGTCTCGAAGCCTGGGCGGGGACGCCCGGCACGGTTGGAGGAGCAATCCATGGGAACGCGCACTTTCAAGGCCGCCTCGTCAGTGAGCTCATCGCGTCGGTGGAGCTGGTCACGCCTGACGGTCGACGGGCAGAGCGGCCGGTGAGTGAGATGATGTTCGGCTACGATACGAGCCGCGTCCAGCAGACGGGTGAGGTGGTATTGGCTGCCACGTTCATGGTCGAGCCCGGCGATCCGGAGAGCCTCCGACGCGTTGCGCGCAGCTCTCTCACATATCGCAAGCGCACGCAGCCGCTGCACATGCGCAGTGCCGGTTGCATCTTCCAGAACCCGCATCCAGCGGAACCGCTACCGCCTGGTGTCCCGCGGTCGGCTGGTGCGCTCGTGGATCGAGCTGGTCTCAAGGGAGTACGCCAGGGCGGGGCTCAGGTCTCCAGCGTGCACGGCAACTTCGTCGTGTCGGACGGAGGGGCGTCTGCATCGGATATCCGTGCCCTCGTGGAACGGTGTCGCGATTCGGTCGCGGCAACGACGGGGATTACCCTCCGTGACGAGGTCGTGTACCTCGGGGATTTCGGTGACGCCGCTGCGTCCGATCCAAGCCCAGGCCGGGATGAACGGTCAGCTGAGTAACCATGTCTGTCCTACGTATTGTCGGCGGCCGGCCTCTGCGCGGCCGGATTGACGTCGACGGCAACAAGAATGCGGCGCTGCCGCTCATCGCCGCCTGTCTACTCACCGATCAACCGTGCACGCTGCACAACGTGCCGCGCATTCGTGACGTCCAAGCCATGCTCGAGCTCTTGCGGGGCTTAGGCGCAGAGGTGAGTGGCGGCGGCACCACCGACGTGACGATCTGCTGCGCGAAGCTGTCGGGGGATCAACCAGACCCGCAGCTGGTCGGCCGTCTTCGCGGCTCGGTGCTGCTGCTTGGGCCGCTGCTGGCTCGGCAGGGCCGGGTACAGCTTGCGCCGCCCGGCGGTGATTTTCCCACGCGTCGCACGATCGACACCCACGTACAAGCGCTCAGCGCACTCGGCGCCCGCGAGTTGCCGGCCGAAGCCGGGCACGTGTTCGAGGCGCCGGAGGGGAGACTTGTTGGTGCCTCGTTCTATTTAGATGAGGCCTCGGTGACGGCGACCGAAGCGGCGCTGCTTGCGGCGGCCGCGGCGGAGGGTGTCACCGAGATTCGACACGCCGCCTGCGAGCCGCATGTCGTCGAGCTCTGCCGCTTCATGCAAGCGATGGGGATCGACCTGGAGGGAGAAGGGACGCCGCGTATCCGAGTCCACGGGACACGCCGTGTTCGCGGTGCGACGCACACCCTGAGAGGCGACTACATCGAGGCTGGCAGCTGGGCAGTGCTCGGCGCGGTGACGAGCGGGGAGGTCGAGATCGTCGGCGCGCACCCGGACGATTTGGAGCCCATCACGTCGGTCATGCAGCGTATGCGCGTTGACTGTCGCCTGGATGATCAGGTGCTGCACGTTGGGCAGTCTTCTTGCATCGCTATTCGGCGTCTCGTCACGGGGCTGTGGCCCGGCTTTCCAAGTGACATGGTCAGCCTCATCACGGTCCTCGCAACCCAGGCCGAGGGGCGCACGCTCATTCACGATTGGATGTACGAGCTGCGCCTCTTCGCGCTGGAACAGCTGAGTGGAATGCGGGCCGATCTCTTTCTCTGCGATCCGCACCGCATTGTCGTTACGGGGCGCACGCCGTTGCGAGGCCGCGATCTCGATAGCCGCGACCTGCGATCCGGCATGGCGCTCATTGCAGCGGCGCTTGCCGCCGACGGGGAGAGCTCGCTCGCCCCGCTCGAGACAGTCGAGCGCGGTTACGCGCGCCTGGTCGAGCGGCTCACGTCACTCGGCGCGCAGGTAGAGCGGGAGCCAGTGGTGAGTTCTCGGTAGCGCCGCCTCGCCAAGGCGGCCGTGACGGCGCGGGAGGCTGACGCGCCCTACCATCGCTGAGAGCTGACTCACAACTCACAACTCACAGCTCAAGAAGGCTTCCGTGGCGGCTTCTTGGACCGCGGTTGCTCCGGTGGGGTGTCCGACGGCGTGGTCGGCGTCGGTATCGGACCGGGGAGAGGCGAGAGGCCGGGCGCCTGACCTGGCTCTTGCGGTTGCGCCTCGGGCTCTTGCTCGACCGGTGGAATCTGCTGCGGCTCGGGTTCCGGCTCACGGGGCTCAGCCGGTGAGGAAAGCGCATCGCCGCCACGGCTCCGAGCGTCGGAGCGCAGCCGGAACGGCCGCAAGTCTTGCTCGATGAGATCGAGCACGCGCACGATGCGTGGAGTGATCATCAAGACGATATCGGTCTGCTCCGATTCCTTTTCGTTGGCGGCGAAGAGGCGGCCGATGATGGGGAGGTCGCTCAGTCCGATCACAGCGCGCAGCACGGTCCGCTCGTCGTCTCGAATGAGTCCTGCGAGCATGTTCGTTTCCCCGTCGCGCAAGCGGATGGTCGTCCCGATCGATCGATTGCCAAAGATGGGGATGTCGGCGAACCCAGCTCCTGCCAGGCTCGTCACGTCAATCTGCAAGTCGAGCGAGACATCGTCGTTGTGGTGCGTGCGTGGCGTGATCTCGATAGCCACGCCCACCTGCCGGAACTCGAACGAGGTAATGTCTTGCTGGGCAACACCACCGGTCGCGATGGGCGCGAAGGTGACATTCGGCACCGGCACTTCTTCCCCGAAGACCGCCGTTGCCGGGACGCCGTCGGAGGCGCGAAGCTGCGGATTGGCGAGCACGCGAGTGTGACCATCCTCCTTCAGGAGCCGATAGAACAATCGCGGCAGGCCCGTGAACACGATGTCACTGCGGCTGAGCGTTCGGAGATCCTCGAAGGTGACCGTCTCCTCGCCGTCCCCGATCCCAACCGCACCGGATGGTCCAGCGCTATTGGGCGACGCGAGCTGCAAGCCGTACTCCTTGAAGCGCCGGCGGTCTACCTCGAGCAGCTCCACGTCGATGACGACTTCCGCGCGGGCCTTGTCGATGGCATCGATGATGCGGCCGGCCGCATCGATGCGCTCTGGCGTGTCGCTGATCGTGATCGCGTTCGTCGCAGACACCGTCGAGATCCGCCGGCTGTCGATGACGATGCGGAGTAGGTCGAGCGTTTCTCTGAGGTCCGCGTTGCTCAAATAGAACGTGCGGACGACATCCTCATCGTACTCGCGATGCTTGGCGGCGGTGTCGGGGATGATCGTAATCGTGTTGTCGCCCGTCGAGCGGTAGAAGTGCCTCGTGCTCTTCGACAGCGAGTCGAGTGCCGCTTGCAGTGTCGTATTGCGGAGGTCGATCGACAGTGGCACGTTGCGAAACTCCGGATCGAAGACGATACTGATGCCGGAGAATCGGGCGATTGCGGTGTAGATGTCGAGGCTGCCGGCGTCGCGGAACACCAACGAGTCCGGCAGCTCGATGCCCGTCGGCAGCTCTGCAGCCGTGACCGAGAGGGCGCGCGCTCGTTCGACGAGCGATTCCAGCTCTGTCTGGTCACTCTCACGTACGATCAGCTTCGCCTTCAGCTTGCCGCGTGTGTCCCGGAGCGCTTGTTCGACGTTGCTGGCGCCAGGGTTCAGATCTGCCGCAAGCTGATACTCGATCAACGCCTCCTCGAGCTTGCCCGCACCTGCAAGGCGGCGGCCGCGCTGGAAGTGCTGATCGGCCGCGCGCAGGCGAGCGCGCTGGAGCGCCCCTCGCGCCTCGACACTATCGGGCTGGGCGCGTACGGCTCTCGTATACTCGACAATGGCGCGATCGTACTCGCCGACACGCTCGGCCGCGCGACCACTGCGCAGGGCTGCGCCCGCGGCGCATGCCACCGCGGTAAGGCCCGCGAGCAGGAGGGGCACGAGCCGCCAGAGACGTGCCGCGCGGCGCCGGGGCTGGCTCCACCGGTGGCCATTCGTCGTCGAGCGTGCAGTGGGCGCCTGCTGCACGTCAGCCTTGCCTGATGACATCCGCATCGCGCGGGATTTCGAAGACGAACCGATTGTCCGAGAGGCCGACGTTCTCACGCAAGTTCGTGAAGGTAAACGTTGACGTGCCGCCTTGTCCGTCGCGAGTCACGAGCTGCCGAAGCGCCAGACTCTTGGCATCGACCACCAACACCAGCCACTCATACTCCGGCTCTGGCTTTTTCGGTGCGAGCTTGAGCGCGCGTGTCCCTGACGGCCACGAGCTGTCGCCTGGCGCCGCAACCGTGAAATCGCGCAGCAAACTGCCGTGACCCGAGAGGAACAAGACCGGCGTCGACGCGCGGTCCCCTGTAGGGAGCCCCTGCACCATGACCTGATGGTCGGCTGGTACATACGAATAGATTTGACTGCCGTCCGATACGAAGAGCTTGCGCTCAGGGGCGGTGTACTCCCAGCGCATCCGGCCCGGCTTCTTGATCGATACGCGCCCGCGCTCGATGGTGCGCTGGCGGAGCACGCCACCCTGATACGCCTGCTCGAAGTCTGCGGTGAAGTCGCGCACGCCGTCGTAATGCGTCTGCACCTGGCGAGCGAGGCTCTCGGCGGCGGCCTGTTCAGCTCCCGCGCCGCGCGCATCGGACGCAAGCAGCATCGTCACGGCCAGGCCGAGGCCCGCTGAAACCGTCGAAAACATGGCTTTTCGCACCACTGGCCGGATGATAGCACAGGCTCAGGAAGGAGCGAGGGGGGAGGGGGGTGAGGGGGCATATACGTTAACCTAATATCCAGCCTTTCAGGAGACTGGGAAGAGCAGCAGATTGCAGTCTACGACGACGGCGACCATCATGAAGGTCGCGATTGAGTTCACCGCGAGCCGTAGCATCCATGAGCTGTACCAATCCAGGTGACGGGCACAGTGCTTGCCGCAGAGCATGGACGAACACCGCCGTCCAGCGCCACAGTGTGGGGATCGGCGCGATCCCCTTAGTGCGGGACCGCCCCGAGTTGTTGGAAGCGGTAGCCCCAGGGGGAAATCGCGTGGGCGGTGCGATAGAGCGTTTCCAGGAGCAAGGCCACGACCAGCTTGGCCAGGATCCAGCCGTGGGCGGCCCGCGGATCCTTGTGGGGCAGGCGACTCAGTTTCAGCAGTTGCTTGAGGCGCTTGAACGCCAGTTCGATTTGCCAGCGAAAGCGATAGAGCTCCAGCACGTCGCCCGCCGCCAGCCGTGTCGTCGGCAGGGTGGTAAACACCATCACGACCTGCGCGGCCTCCAGCGACCGGGGATGGGGCCGCTTGCCTTTCTTGGTCGCCGCCTTGACGGCGCGCCGCTTGGCCTTGGCCGCGAGGGGGGCGGGCAGTTTCGTGGCGATGACCCGGCCGTCGATGTCGGCCCCCTGCGGATCGCGCAACCGGACCGGCCACTCGCCCACCTGCCCGACTTTGAGACGACGGGCATGGCCCAGCGCCCGAAACGTCCGCCCGCTCAGGGCGCGCATCGGCGCGTGCGTCCACCGCAAGCGCAGCAACACGTGCGCCTGCGCCGCGCGGGCGGCGGGCCGCAGATAATTCCGGTCGCCGAGCACCACATCGCCCGCTCGCATGGGCGTGCGTTCCAGCAGTTCGCCCCCGTGGGCATCCGTCAGTTCGTACCAGTCGCAGGTCAGGGTCGTCAGGTCCAGGGCATAGTGGACCCGCCAATCCGTGCCCGTGCTGGCGGGGCCTTGCACCGTCGTGCTGTCCACGACCCGGGGCCGCACGCCGTGCGGCAATCGGGGAACGTCCCGCAGCTCGCGGCAGAGGCCGGCGCCAATCCAGGCCAGCCATGTCGCCGACGTGCGCAGGCGCTTCAGCAGCGCGACCTGCGACAGCGCCGCCACACCGCTGGCCCGGGCTTGGGCGACGGTTTCGCGCAACCCGCCGTCGTTCACCGCGTGAAACAGCAGCAGGCGCAGGAGCACGGCGGGATCGTCCAGATAGCGCGCGCGTCGAAACGCACCGCAGCTTCGCGCGGCTTCCCGCCAACCGGACGGCAGCATCGATTGGATGACTCGCCATTCGTCATTCGGGGCAGGTGTCATGCAGCACAGGCTACCGCTGGTCTGCGTGCGAGGTCAACTATTAGGTTAACGCTTATGCCCCCTCACCCCCTCACCCTGTTACCCCCTCACCCTGTCACCTTGTCACCCTGCCGGCTTTGCCCCACAATAAGAACGTCGCTATGCCCGATCCCGCCCGTCAGCCCATTCCGGCGACGTCAACGCTCGCCGACCATCAAGCGGTTATTGAAAAGCTGTTATTGTCTGGCCTCGACCAGTACTTTGCCGGTCAGTACGAGCGCGCGATTCAAGTGTGGACGCGCGTGTTCTTTCTCGATCGCACTCACGCGCGTGCGCGCGCCTACATCGACCGCGCGCGCAGCGCGATCGCTGAGCGACATCGCGAGTCCGATGAGCTGCTCGCCGGCGGCTTGAGCGCGCTGAGCGCGGGTGACGCCCAGCGGGCGCGCGATCTGCTCACCTCGGCGGTCGATCGTGGGGGATCGGAAGTGGAAGCGCTTGCCGCGCTCGATCGTTTGAACCGCCTGACGGCGTTTACCGCAGGCGGCGGGCACGCGGAGGCGAGCGAGCCCATGGGACCGGCGCCTGTCGCACGCTCCTTCCGCGTGGGCGTCGCGCCGCAGGCGGTGCTCGCCGGTGCTGCCGTGATCCTCCTGAGTGCGGCCGCCTGGCTGGTGCTCGACTGGAATCGTGTGTCGGGCTGGTGGCTGGGAACGCCGAGCGTGCAGGCGGTCGCGGCACCGGTGACGGCGGAACGCTTACCGCTTCCGGACCCCTCGGCCGTCGTGTTGGCGCGCGCGCGGGCCCTGTACGAGCGTGGCGACCTCGCGGAGGCGTTAGTCGAGCTCGCGCGAGTCCCGCCTGGAGATGCGCGATCGACAGAGGCGACCGCTCTGCGTGTTGAGGTTCAGCGCGCGGTGCTGAGCACGATTCCCGATCGGACCGCTCCTCGGCCGGCGCCGACGGATCGATAGAATGCCCAGCGATGAGATGTCCGAAGTGCCAATACATTAGCTTCGACACCGAAGAGCGCTGCCGCAATTGCGGCTACGACCTCTCGTTGGTTGCCCCATCGGCGGAGCCGGAGCCGGACCTGACGATCTCACGGAGCGAGCCCGACGAGACCTCGTCGCCCGCCGATCTCGACCTCGCCCCTGAAGCACCCAGCGCGGACGACTCCTCAGTGCCGCCCTCCGTACCAGAGCTGCCGGACAACGCGGAGCCGCTGGACCTGCCACTCTTCGGAGAGGAGGGGGCGCGCCGAGCACCGGCCGGACTCCCGCCATCGGCCCGAGCGCCTCGCTCACCGCGCCGTCCGGTTGTGGTGCGCGGATCCGACGCTCCTCGCTCGCCGCAAGACCGAGAGAGGCCCGAGCCAACCTTACTCAGCGATCGAGAGGAGGAACATGAGCCCTGGGAGGGCGGGCTCACCATCGGACGCCAGCGGGAATCGTATTCGGCAGGCAGGTTCGAACCGGAGAGTCACGACATCGGTGATGTCGAGCAGCGGGTCGACGAGCGGCACGAGCTGCCGGCACCACTGGACCGACGGGTGGTCGCCGGCCTCGTCGATGCGTTCGTGCTCTTGATCATCGACCTGACCGTGTTGTATTTGACGCGTCGCGTTACGGGAGTCTCCTGGTCGGAGCTTCGCCTCCTACCGCTCGCACCACTGATTGGCTTCTTGGCGCTTCTCGACGCCGGATACTTGGTGACGTTCACTGCCGCCTCGGGCCAAACGATTGGAAAATCGATCATGCGGCTTCGCGTGGTGGGCGAGACGTCGAGCCGGGTCCCCCTGGGCAACGCCATCGTCCGCGCCGTGGTGTACCTCGTCTCGGTTGTGCCGCTGGGGCTCGGTCTTCTTCCGATGCTGTTCGGGAGCGACCGTCGCGCCTGGCACGATCGCATCACCGGCACAAGGGTTGTCGTGACGGAATGACGGGATCACGGGATCAACGAGGCCAGAGATGGAGCAGAGGATCGCGCGAACCTCTTGCTCCCTCGGTCCAGAGACCCCTCGTCCGCTCGGTGGCGTTGGTCCTTGGCACCGGTGCAGGAGTGGGCTACATCCCGTTCGCGCCGGGCACATTCGGCTCGGCGGTGGGGCTGGTACTGTATGCTGCACTTCGCTTCGGCGGCCAGCCATGGCTCGAGCTCGTCGCGATTCCAGTCATTTACCTCACAGGTGTTTGGGCAGCCACGGTGGCCGAGCGACATTTCGGCCACGACGATCCCGGGCCGGTTGTCATCGATGAGATTTTCGGCATGCTGCTCACGCTGACGCTCCTGCCAGTGGGCTGGACGGGTGCCTTGGTGGGCTTCGTGCTCTTTCGAATCTTCGATGTCCTCAAGCCACCGCCGTGCCGACGCGCAGAGACCCTTCCCGGCGGCTGGGGGGTCATGACCGATGACCTCTTTGCCGCGTTGTATGCCCACGTGGGGCTCCGTGTGCTGGTCGCGATTGCACCGAGTTGGATGTTCTAGCGGGCCGCGGCCTCTGGCCGCGCCCCCCGACGCTCACTTGCGAGCCCCGAAACGTGACTCACTACGTCAAGTTTCGGTTTCTCAAGGGTTCTGATGCTGCTACGGCGTGCCGCGATTGTCGCAATTGGGACGGAGCTCTTGACCGGCGTGCGCCACGAAACCCTCGGTGAGCAGGTCGCGCGCGAGCTGTCGACCCTGAGCATTGAGACGGTGTCAGCGCCGTCGTACGCGATGAGGTGGAGGAGATCGACGCGGCGCTCAAGCACGCCCTCGCGCGCGCAGACCTCGTGATTGCAACTGGCGGGCTCGGCCCCAGCGACGATGATGTGACGCGCCAAGCCGTGGCGCGTGTGTTGGGCCGCCAGCTAGTAGAGCAGCGAGACATCGTTCATGCCATCGAGGAGCGCTTCGCGGCGCGAGGGCTCGTCATGCCGCGGGTGAATCGTCGTCAGGCGCTCGTCTTGGAGGAGGCCACGGCTGTGCCCAATGCACACGGCACAGCACCGGGACAATGGGTCGAGCAAGGCGATCAGGTGATTCTCTTGTTACCGGGGCCACCCCGTGAGGCGCTGCCGATGTTGGCAACGCTGGTGGTTGGCTCGCTTGCTCGGCGCGCCCCAGGGGCGCGAGAGGAGAAGCGCACGCTGTGCATGACGGGCGTCACCGAGTCGCAGGTGGAGCAGACGATGCAGCCGCTTTATGCGCGGTGGCGCACGCAGCCAGTTGGCATTGGCGTCACAACGCTCGCGTCGCCCGGCCTGGTCGAGCTCCATTTGCGAGCGCGGTCCGAGCGCGCAGGCGCTGCGGCGGAGGTGCTCGACCGGGCGGTCGCCGAAGCCTCGGGCGTGCTGGGCGACCATGTGTTCAGCCAGGGCGAACCACTCGAAGCGGTCGTGGGGGAGTTACTGCGCGAGCGCGGATACCGGATCGCCGTTGCGGAATCGTGCACCGGTGGGATGCTCAGTGGCCGCCTCACCGATGTCGCGGGGAGCTCTGCCTACCTGGAGCGCGGCGTCGTGGCGTACAGCAACGCGGCAAAAGTGGAGCTGGCCGGCGTTGACGAGCGGCTCATCGAGCGCGAAGGCGCGGTCAGCGAGGCCGTGGCGCTGGCCATGGCCCGCGGCATCCGCGAACGGGCGCGCGTGGAGGTTGGCCTCGGCATCACCGGGATCGCCGGACCGACGGGCGGCACGCCGGCCAAACCGGTCGGGACGGTCGTGATCGCCGTCGAGACGCCCGGCGGTGCAGATGTGCGCACATTCCGCTTCAGCGGGTCTCGCTATCTCGTGCGTACGCACGCCGTCCAGGCGTCGCTCGACCTGGTGCGCCGGCACCTCTGAAAACGGGGACAGCCCCACTACTGTCCGGTTAAAAGTCGAATAGTAACAACTGGTTAGGGTCACCACTTTC
>WHTT01000057.1 GCA_009377605.1 Luteitalea sp. | reverse complement strand
CCATGTTCAAATGCGTGAGCATGACGCCTTTGGGGTGACCGGTCGAGCCGGACGTATAGATCAGCGCCGCGAGATCGATGTCGATGCAACGCTTCTCTGGCGGGTCGCTCCACTCGTCGCGGCTGCAGACGTCTTCCAGCGCGCTCACCGCAAGGCCGTCACCCCGCTCCGTGCCGCGCGGCGCGGCGACCAGCATCGCGCGAAGATGCGGTGTGCGATCCTTCGTCTCTTCGAGCACCTGACTTCGCCTGACGTCGGTCACCAGCGCCGCCGCGCGCGAGTTGCTCAAGACGAACGCCAGCTTGTCGGCCTTCGTCGTCGGATTGACCGGCATGAGGACGCCGAAGATCGAGACTACCGCTTCGACGGAGCTCTCGAGATAAATGGCGACGCGGTCGCCGCGGCAGACGCCGTGTTGCACGAGACCGTGCGCCACACGGTTGGCCAGGCGATCGAGCTCTGCATAGGTCAGCCGGCGCTCGCCCACGACCAGGGCGGTCTTGTTGGGGAGCCGGCGAGCGCTGTGCTCGAGAAACTCCTCAACTTGCAAGCTGTCCTCCTGCGTCGTCGAGCTTGCGCTGCACGAACGCGCTCAGGCGGTTGAGCGTGTCGAGGTTGGCTGGCACCAGCTCATCGTCTTCGACCTTGATTCCGTACCGGGTCTCCAGGAAGCCGATGAGCTCGAGGACGCCCGTCGAATCGACGATCCCCTTGTCGATGAACGAATCATCATCGGACAAGCTGCCATCATCCTGCCCGAAGAGAAAGTTATCGACAACGAAGTGGCGAAGTTCTTGTTCGAGCTGCATGGGCATCACGATTCGAAACTTTCGAGGACTCTCCGCATGGGAGCAAAACGAAAATCGCGCATCAGTTGCACGAGGCGTTGCTCGGTGCGGTGCAGGTTGCGATAGTGCCGCTGCCGCGAGAGCCAGCCCGCCCGCAGGCGCGGCTGATCCGGATCGATCTCCCATGGATGCAAGTAGAAGAACACAGGCTGTCGCTCGCCCTGGTTCACCCGCCGAAGGCCCCACGCCGTGTAGCGATAGGGGAGGAGCCGGAAGTATCCGCCACCCGCGATGGGCAGATTGAAGCGCGTCAGACGGACCGTTGACGGCGGCGCTTCCAGAAGGCTGCCGGATGCACGATGCAGCCGGTGCATGTGTCGAGGCGCGTTCGGGATACCGTACCGGTCGTGGCGGATTGGGAAGATGCTTGCGTCGTACGTATGGCCTTCCTCGACGAGCACATCCAGCGCCCAGAGCGAGCGTGTCGTTATCGAATAGCTGGGCGCACGATAGCCCTCGACCGGCGACGCGACGATCCCTTCGAGCGTAGCCTTGGCTCGCCTGATATCCTCGCGAAAGCGGTCCGCGCTGAGGTCGTACACCAGCTCGTGTGCGTAGCCGTGTGAGGCAACCTCGTGGCCCAGCGCCGCGATGCGCCGCACGAGAGCCGGGTGTCGATCTGCTACCCAGCCTAGTGTGAAGAACGTGGCCGTAACACCCGCCGTGTCGAACAGCGTGAGGAGCCGCTCCGTATTCGCCACCACTCGCGACTCGAACGAGTCCCAGGCACTGCGCGGCGCCGCCGACGCGAGCGCCGAGACGTGGAAGTAGTCTTCCACGTCGACGCTCATCGCGTTGACGATCGGCCCGGCGTGCCGTGTCGTGTTCATTTACGTCCCTCGCCCGAGTAGCACCGTCTTCAGCGTCGCGAACAGGATGAAGGCGTCCAGGGCAATCGAGAGATGTTTGACGTAGAAGAGGTCGTGTTGCAGCTTCTCCATGGCGTCTTGGACCGACGCGCCGTAGGTGTAGCGGACCTGCGCCCATCCCGTAAGGCCTGGCCGGATGACGTGGCGCTGCCCGTAGAAGGGGATGCGCTTGGTCAGCTCGTCAATGAACTCCGGCCGCTCCGGACGAGGACCAACGAGGCTCATCTGGCCGCGAAGCACATTCCAGAGTTGGGGAAGCTCGTCGAGGCGCGTGACGCGCAGGTACCGACCAATGGGTGTCACGCGGGGGTCGTTGAGCTGCGCCCAGACGGCGCCGCTGGTTGCCTCAGCATCGACGCGCATGGAGCGGAACTTGACCAGTGTGAAGACGGTACCGCTGCGTCCGACGCGATTCTGACGGTACAGCACAGGCCCTGGCGAGCTCAGCTTGACGGCGAGGGCGACGAGAGCGAGGAGGGGAGCTGCAACGATCAGTCCGACTAGCGCCGCGCACACGTCCATACCGCGCTTGCACATCAAACTCACCGGACGCCGATTGAAGCCGCTCGAGAAGACGAACCAGCTCGGCCTGAGGTTCTCGAGCGCGATCTTGCCCGTGTACTGCTCGTAGACCGTCGCGAGATAATCGAACGTCACACCGCGCTTCATCTTCATGTCGAGCAGATCGTCCATCCGAAGCTTTCCGCGGGAGTCCGCCATGCTGACGACAACGCGGTCGACCTCCCGCGCGTGAACGATATCTGGAATGTCTGCGGGAGTACCGATGATTCCAGGATTCAGAAGCGGGGCGCCCACGCGGGTGGAATCGGGATCGACGAAGCCGACGATCTCGACACCGAGCTCGTGGCGGCGCTGGAACAGCTCACGGGCGAGCTGAACGGCCGCCGGGTTCGTTCCCAAGATCAACAGGCGCTCGCTCGGGCCGAGATACGCCGAGAGCCGCTCGAACAGCAGCCGCCAGCCGGCGACGAGCACCAGAATGAAGAAAGTCGCAATGATGAAGACACCGCGGCCAATGACCAGAACCGGAAGCCAGTAATAGAGGAGGGCGAGGAGGATGCACGCCGCGCCCAAGGCCTGGACGAGACCCACCAGCCGGACGCGCTGGTCGCGTAGCCTGCGCCAGTCGTACATGTCGGAGTAATAGAGGCAGAGCTGCAGCACGGCCGCGACGACGCTCGCGGACCAGCCGTAGTGGCGGAAGAACAGCGTCCAGTCTGACGGGATGCCGAGCCTGATCACGGCAGCCGTAAGCACAGAGGCAACGATCAGCAGGTGCTCGACCACAACGAGCGCTGTGCTTCGCCGGGTTAGACGCGTCAGTAACATAAGGCCTGCATAAAGCGTTACGGGGAGCCTTCAGCTCCGCCCTAAAGTTTCTGCATTTCAATGGCGGCCCTGAAAGGGCCATCTCCACCGCAAGGTGTCGAAATTGGCGGTAGGGCGGGGGCCAAGCCCCGCCGCTCAGGACTCAGCGCTGTACCGGCGCTCGTAGTACTCCGTTTCCTCCCGCGTCGTCGACCCATTCAGCACCACACCCAGAATGCGATCGCGGCCCACCGTGTCGACGGCTTTGCTCACGACCTTGTAGGGAGTGCGCTCGGCGAGGACGACGAGCAGCGCCCCATCGACCATGTCGGCGAGGAGATTGGCATCCGCCAGGAGGCCGATCGGAGGGGTGTCGAGGATGACCCAATGAAAGCTGGTCGATGCCTCGTCGATGATGCTGCGCATACGGTCAGAGGTCAACGAGCTCATCGGATCGGCGTTCGGTCGGCCCGCCGGAAGCAGCGTGAGCGTGTCGGTGACCCGCAGCGTCGAGAGCTTTTCGTCAGCGGCCGCCTGGAGACCCTCGTTGAGCCCAGAGATGTTGGGAACCTGAAAGATCTCGTGGAGCGAAGGACGCCGCAGATCTGCATCGATGAGCAGAACGTCCCGCCGATACGACTCGCTCAAGGTCAGCGCGAGATTGGTGGCCGTCAGCGTCTTGCCGTCTGCGGCCATGCCGCTCGTCACCATGATGACCTTGATGCCGTCCGAGAGCTGCGCGTGGTGGAGCGTGGCCGCCAGTTTGCGGAACTGCTCTGCCAATGCCGGCGTCGTGTGATCGTTGACCACCAGGCGATCGAGCACACTGGGATTGAAACCGCGAAAGACCGCAAGCTCTCCGGCTTCGCCCGATTGTCGAGGAGTACGGCGAACCCGAGCCGCTCGCGACGCCGACGCTCTCGCGTGCCGTCGCCCCTCGACTGCGCCCGGGGCAAGGCCGTCGGCGACGCCCGGCCCAGATCCTTCACCGGTGCCGTCGTCGTGGCTCGGTGCAGGCACGTCGATCGATGCCCGACCAAGGAGCTCGTCACCTGGGAACACCCACGGCGACGTCGGTGGTGCGCTCGTCTGACCGTCGCCTTCCTCACGCTCCAACGTCGACGCGCCGCCGGTGCCGGCGCGGCGAAGTGCTTCATCGATACGACCCATGTAAAAATCCTTCCCGCTATCTCACGAACTTCCACAGCTCGAGAAACCAGAACGTGCCGCCTGCAACCACCAGGGCGCCGACGGCGGCCGAGGTCACCAAGAACCGCCGGCGCGCCTCGCGCATCCGCTCGGCACGCGTTGCGACATGCGGAATGACCGCGAGAACCGGCAGCGCCAGCACGCCGACCACGTCTCCGTCCGTGCGAAAGCTGGAGTCACGCCACTCGAAGAGGGCGACCAGCGCCAGCCCGAGCAGCAACCCAGCAGCGAGGCCGGCGACGCTGATCTGAAGACGGTTGGGGCTCACCGGGCGCGTTGGCAGCCGCGCGGCATCGATGATCCGAAACTGCTCGCTGATCTGCCGCCGCTCCAGATTCATCGCCACTTTCGAGTTCTCGCTCTTTTGCAGCAGCGACCTGTACTGGCGCTGCAGCGTCTCGTAGTCGCGGGTCAGCCGTATCCACTCCGATTCGAGGCCAGGCACCGCCTCGAGGCGAGCCTCGTACTCGGCGATCCGCCCGCGAATTCGCTCCTCCTCCGATTCCCTGAAGCCGATCTGGCGATCGAGCGCTTCCATTTCTGCGCGCGTCTGACGCAACCGCTCTTGGCGTCGTTCTTCCTCTGGCGTGAGCGCCGGTTGCACATTTGGGTCCGGCGGATTCTTGGCGTCCTCCGCCACCTTGCGCTCGAGATCGCCGATGAGACGCTTCAGCCGCACGATGTCCGGGTGCTCCGGCTTCAGGCGCAGCTCCGCCTGACCGAGCGCGGTTTTCGCCGCAGCCAGTTGCTGCGATGCGGGCCCACTCGTGGGTACCGGCAGACCTTCTGGCACGGTGACGCCGGACTCTGACTCATCCTCAGACGAGGCGCTTTCGGTCTCACCCTCTTCGGCGGTTGTCGACGTAGTCTCTTCTGCCGCTGCGTCGCCGTAGAGCTGCTGGAGCATCAGCCTGCGGGAACGATGGCCCTCCAGTGTCTGGAGCGTCGACTGCAGCTGCATGTGCATGCCGTTGATGGCCTGCAGGTTGGACTGCATCTGTGTGGGCAGGCGTCCGGCGTGTTGCTCGCGAAACTGCTCGAGCTTCTTCTCCTGAGCTTCCAGCCGGGCCCGCGCGTCCGAGAGCTGCGCATCGAGGAACTGATTGGTCGATTCGGCGGCTGATTCGCGCTCTTGCGAGTTCTCTTCGATGAACAGCGAGGCCAGGCGCTCGGTGACACGCTGGGCGAGCTGCGGATCCGGGTAGGTGAAGCGGACATGGAACGTCTCACCCGCCTGCCGGCGATTCGTGGAACCGATGGCCTGGACCTCGATGATGTTGCGCATCGAGTCGACAACATCTTCCATCGGGGCAACATCCTGGAGCGTCCCATAGAGGCCGAAATCCTGGATAATCCGCTCCAAACGGGTGCGGCTGAGAATTTGCTGTGTCAGGCTGCGGAGGCGCTCTTGTACATTCGAGGTGACGGTGGACTGCACGTACGAATCAGGGATCCGCTGAGGTATCACGCCAATGAGCGCCTGAGATTGATAGAGGTCAGGCTTCGACCGGGAGTAGAGCAATGCGGCAAAGCTGCAGACGAACAGCGGAACAAGGATCAACCAGCGGCGCTGCCACACGAGCGAGAGCACGTCTTCGGGGGTGTATTTACGACCGGGGAGCATGAGTTCGTCCGTTTCCTGTGACGGTTTCCTACTGGTCCTTACTGGCGGATTCCGCGGGACCGGCCTGCCAACGGGACCCAGAGCGACACACCCACCCGCACGGCATTGCGGTCGAAGGTTGGGGGGAAGCCCGGGGCGGGAGACGACGGATCTGTAAATTGGTAACGGTAGTATGAGTACTGGGAGAAGATGGCGGCGTGTCGAGTAAGCGCGACGCGGACCTGCGCCGAGGCGCTATAGGTTCGGAGCTGATCGACCTCACCGTCGTCACCCCGACGTGGTCGACCCTGCGAGAATCCGCCCGCGAAGCCGACGTCAACCCGGCGCGTCAGGTAGCCGTTGAGCGTGACGTTTGCCGTATCTGTGAAGTAGGTCTCGCTGGTCACACCCTCGAGGAGCGTGACGCCACGCCGATAGTTTGTCCCGAGGGTCCAGCTCCGCGCGATGTCGATCCGAAAGGCTGCCTGCCCGAACGGCTTCCAATATGTGAGGGGTTGCTGTTCTTCTCCCCGAGATAGCGTCTCGACGTGTATCCCACCCAGGCCGAAGGAAAAGAACATGCTGCGCGACGGCGAAAGCCGCTTCTGGAACTCCGGTCCCCCCTCAATGGTGTGTGTGGTCGCAGGCCGCTCACGCGCGTCATAATCGAAGAACTGTCTGTCCGAGAATTGATAGCTCGCGCGAAATCCGTGTCTGCGGCCGAAGTTACGATGATAGCTGGCACCGGCTCGGTGGGCCTGATTGTCTCCGCGATCGTCGCCGGCGAACTGCCGCCGCGAAAAGTTGTAGGAGACGTTGGCGGAATCGCGCCGGCCCAGGCGTGTGCCCAACCGAACGGAGGAGTTCGTCATCCAAGAACGCCGCTCGAACAATCCGCGCTCGGGGGAGTTACTATCCGGCGTGCCGCCTGGACCGACGATGGGCTCGAGCGGACTGAACGAGCTGAAAGTAAAGAAGGGATCCGAGCTGACGCTTTGCGAGAGGTCAAGCGCTCCCCGGCGCCCGAGTGTCCTGTGTACCTGCCCGCTGAATTCCCCGCCGGTGCTCGCTCCGATGTCGAGAGCACTGTACCCGTTCACGTAGCCTCGACCCTGCAGCGAGAACCAATTGTCGCTGCGGCCGCGCCAATAGCGCAGCGCCGCATTGGCCGCTCCGTTGTAGCCACTCTGCTGCAAGCGCACGTCCACCGGCGGCGCCACGGTTCCCTGGGGCCGCACCGTGTCGTCGTATCCGCCAAGCAGGCCAACGGTCAGGTCGAGCTCCTGGCGCAGCCGCTCCCCCCGCGGTCGAGGATAGCCGCCATAGATGCCGTAGACGTCACGCTGCTCGGGCAACTGAATCTGAGCTGCGGCGGACGCCGGTATCGCCACGACCACGCTCGATGCGATTAGAACGATTAGAAAGCGACAGAAGAAGTGCATGGTACTTTCGTGAATCTCAAGTAGCGCAGGCCTTGAGGCCTGCCCGCGGTAGGCAGGGCTGAAGCCCTGCGCTACGTGGACGTGCGGTGTGGCAACAGAAGTGAGCGCCGGGCTCAAGGTACGATGATCGTGTCACCGGGCCTGAGGCGGATGTTCTGCTCCATGTTCCGGCCACGCGCCACATCCTTGTAGTTGAACTCCACGATCTCACCGTCCTGCCGCATGATCTTGATGTCGTCGGCGTCGGCGAACTCCGAGAGGCCGCCCGCAATCGCGACCAACTGCAGCACCGTGAGCGGCGTCGTCAACGGGTACGCACCGGGTCGCCCGACCTCGCCGTTGATGAACACCCGCCGGCTGTTGATCTTCCGGACCACAACCGTGACAGACGGGTCTTGGATGTACTTGCCTGCCGCCTCTTGAACCTGTGCGCGCAGTTGGTCTGGCGTCAGGCCCTCCGCCTGGACGTCCTGGAGGAGTGGCAGCGTGATCATCCCGTCCGGGCGGACCGTCACGTCGCCGGACATCTCCTTCTCGCGCCAGAACACCACGCCGAGGACATCTTCGGCCCCAATCACGTAATCCGGCGGTGGCGCCACGGTCGTGTCGGCCGCCGGCGCCTCGTCTCCGTTGCCGGCCGCCGGCTCGGTCGGGGCAGGGCTCTCCTGCGGCTGGGTCGGTTGACCCGCTTGCGGCGTCGGCGACTGGCCCGCCGCTGCCACAGTAGAGCAGAGTAGGAGCGCCGCAACGGCGCTCACGAGGGCCGTGACGCGAGGACGATCAGGGATACTCATTTCATCACCACAGTCGGGCGTGGCCCGTTCTAAAAGAAGAAGAACTTCCGCTTCTTCACGTCTTGGCCAAACGTGGGCACGCGAGGCTCCACATTGGCTGGCTGTTCGTTCGACAGAGCGGTGTCGGGCTGGATAGCTCTGGCCCCGGCCCCCGCGCCGTCGCTGACCGCGCGACGCGGCTGGCCGTTGCCACGCTCCGAGGAGGCATTGCCCTGCCAGGAGCCCGGCTCGTCGAACTGCTCCGGCGCCCTGATGTCGAAGTCGCGGCAGATCTCCCGCACGATCTCTTGGTCGATCGGCTTGACCTGCGCGGCGAACCCGCCCAGCAACGCGTTGTCGCAAATCACGTTGATGATGCGCGGCAGCCCCCCCGACGCCTCATAGATGTTGGCGACGGCCTCACGCGTGAAGATCTCGCCTGCGTTCCCGCCCGCCACGCGAATGCGGCTCGCCACATACACCGCCGTCTCGCGTAAATCGAGCGGCGTGAGCTGCCAGCGCAGCGTGATTCGTTGTTTGAGCTGTCTCAGCGACGACCGGTTCAAGCGATCCGCCAGCTCGGGCTGGCCGACCAGCACCAGGTTCAAGAGCTTGACGGTGGACGTCTCGATGTTCGCCAGCAGCCGGACCTCCTCCAGGAGCTCGTCCGGCAGGCTCTGCGCCTCATCGATGATCATCGTCGTCAGCCCGCCGGCCGCGTGCCGCTCTTGAACGGTTCGCTGAAACTCGATGAGAAACCGTGCCTTCGATCGCGCCGCGCCCTCGCTCATCTCGAACCCGCGTGCGATGAACTCGTAGAATTCCGCACGCGTGAGCGTCGGGTTGCTCAGGAGCACCGTCCGGTTCTCCGGACGCGACTCTTCGGCGAGCGCGGCGCGCACGAGCGTTGTCTTGCCCGTGCCGGCGTCACCGAGCAGCAGCGTCAAGCCCCGGGGCGCCGAGATGCCATAGCGCAACGTGCTCAACGCTTCGCGATGGCGCGGCGTGAGAAGGATGAAGCGGGGGTTCACCGCGAGGTCGAACGGCCGCTCCCGGAGACCGAAAAAGGATTCATACATACTTACTGTCGATAATCCTTGAAGGGCAGTTGACAGTCGTGCTTCCGGAGAAAGTTGAGGAACCGCTTGTAGTCGCCCTGATCCATGTTGAAGAGGCGGCAGACGATCTTGTAGTTGCCGCGCGCCGTCTCCAGGCCCCGTCGCACCACCTCGCGTAGGTTGGCGCGCGTAATCTCCCGATTCATGTATAGGGGATACACCGCCGTCCAGAACGACTCGCGCTCCTCGATCAGCCGCTTGTAGAGATCGTCGGCAACAGTGCGCCGGCGTTCCCGCTTCGGCCGGACAGAGACGCCGCGCTGCGCGCGAATCTCGATCGGAAGATCTTCCAACCTGACCGTCTCGCACCGCCCGGTCACGACGATGCGCTCGATGACGTTCTCGAGCTCGCGGACGTTGCCCGGCCAGGAGTAGTCGACCAGCGCCGTGAGCGCATCGCTCTCGAAGCCGCGAACCGCGTGGCCATTCCGCGCGGAGAAGCGCGAGAGAAACAGCTCCAAGAGCGGCGCGATGTCGTCCTTTCGCTCACGCAGCGGCGGCACCCAGAAGTGGATCACGTTGAGCCGATAGAAGAGATCTTCGCGAAAGTGTCCCTGCGCGATGAGATCCTGCAGGTTGCGGTTGGTCGCCGCGATGATGCGCACGTTCACCACGCGGGCGCCACGGTCGGCACCCACCTTCTGGATCTCGCCTGTTTCGAGGAAGCGCAGGAGCAGTCCCTGCATGCGGAGGGTCATCTCGCCGACCTCGTCGAGGAAGATCGAGCCCTCGTGTGCCGATTCCAGCTTGCCCGGCTTATCGCGGTACGCGCCGGTGAAGCTGCCCTTCACGTGGCCGAACAGCTCCGACTCGAGCAACGTCTCCGGCAATCCCGCGCAGTTCATGGCGATGAACGGCCGGGCGGCCCGCGCGCTGTGCACGTGGATGGCGCGTGCGACGAGCTCCTTACCGACGCCGCTCTCGCCGGTAACGAGCACCTTGGCGTCAGACCTCGCGATGTGCTGGAGCTCCCGGTTGAGCTCGATCATCGAAGGGCTGATGCCAATCAGTTCCGACTGATCCGTGTGCCTCATGACTTCTGGCTCTCGCACCTACTAAGGTCGCTTCGGACACCGGCGTGCTCCGCTCGCCGGCCGGTGGAATGGACTGCCGCGGCTCGCACGACGAGCGTCGACGGGGGAGGGCGCACTGACGCGCGCACGTGGGTTAATCGGTCCGGTGTCACCGGTCGCGCCGGGGTTACAGGGCGCGGGACGTGCCGGAGGTTGCTCATTCGAGGGATCATTAGTCGCTAAGATTGCTGCCGAGCGGGCCCTGCCACGTGAGGCCGGCCGTGCGAGGCAGCCAGAAGACTCCGTGTCTTGTGCAAAAAAGTCGCCACACAGGCTTCCCCATGGTGGATAACGCTTGTCAATCTATTGTCGAACAAGGGGTTTATACGGATGGGCCTGTTGGGTTAAGTTCAGCCGCCCAGACGCTATAAGACACCTGTAGAGTAGACTAAAGTCCGCCTGGTAGTGGCTTGGCTCAGCCTTGAAGGCGAGGAATATCTTACACTGTATCCAACTTCTTCACCCTACCACTGACCACTGGCCACTGACCACTGGCCCCTGGCCACTACCCTCCGGGGTAGGGCTGTCTCGCCGAGGCGGCCGCGTCCGCTCCGCGCCGAAGAAGGCGCCCGTCCCCTTTTCTGCCGTCTTGGAGTACGCTGAGGAGTCGACAGATATATGGCGGAGGACGCCGTGCAGGAACCGCAACCGCTGAACAAAGTCAATCAACCGAAGCTGGCCGAGGAGTTTCGCAACTATGCGGCGGAGGAGCGCGAGTCGGTACGAGCATTCTATCGTCTGAACCACGCGCACCAGACCCTCGACTTCGTCCTGGGCAGGAAAGCGGAGTATCTTCCGCTCAACCGCAAGCGCATGCGCGCCTGGGAAGCGTTGGAGTTCCTCGATACATTGGTGGACGACAGCGACCCGGACATCGATCTCACCCAAATCGAGCATGCGATGCAGACGGCCGAGGCCATCCGTCGCGCCAACCAGCCACGCTGGTTCATCGTCACCGGCCTGATTCACGATCTCGGCAAGATTCTGTGTCTGTTTGGCGAGCCCCAATGGGCCGTTGTGGGCGACACGTTTCCCGTTGGCTGTGCCTTCTCGGAGAAGTGTGTTTATCCTGAGCTCTTCGAAGACAACCCTGACCGGCGCCACCCTGTGTACTCGACGCAGTACGGCATCTACCGAGAAGGGATCGGCCTGTCGAACGTCCACCTCTCGTGGGGGCACGACGAGTACCTCTTCCACGTCATGAAGGATCGCCTCCCGGAAGAAGCGCTCTACATGATCCGCTACCACTCGTGCTATCCGTGGCACAAGGGAGGCGCGTACGACTATCTCACGTCCGATACGGATCGGCGGATGAAGAAGTGGGTCAAGGCGTTCAACCGTTTTGATCTGTACTCGAAGGGCGATGGCAAGCCAGACGTGGAGAGTTTGACCCCGTTCTATCAGGACCTGCTCGACGAGTTCTTCCCAGAGCCACTTCACTGGTAGCGCCTCCTCCGGGCACTGCTGGCGGCCACGTGACAAGACTGAGCGTCAACATATCGACCGGTGTCGCATCCGAGACGGCGCTGACCTGGGCGCTGCTCGGCTTGACCCTCGTCGTCGGTCTCATCGCGGTGCTTTGGGCGCGCTCGCTCGGTCGAGCCCGCCGGGCGCAGCAGGCGGAGGTCGAGCGGATCACACATCTGCAAGCCATGTTGCTGCAGGCCCATGCGCACCTCGGAGCGCAGGCGCTCGAGCGCGCACGGCTGCACGAGGCGGCCGAACGCGCGCAGGCGACGGCGGAAGCGGCGAGACTCGCCAAGGATGAGTTCTTGGCGGCGCTCTCCCACGAGCTGCGGACGCCGCTCAACGCGATCTTGGCCTGGGCACAGATGCTCCGGGCGGGCCGCGTCGAGCCGGAGGTGGTGCCGCGCGCGCTGGAAGCCATCGAACAGAACGCGCGCGCACAGGCTCGTCTCGTCAAGGATCTGCTCGACGTGTCCCGCATGGCGCGGGGACGGCTCCAGCAGGCGTGGGAGGCCGTGGACCTGGGGGCGTGCCTCGACGCGGCGCTCGGGACGGTGCGGCCAGCCGCCGACAACAAGCGCCTCACGCTGATCGTGCGCCGGGAAGAGCGCGGGGCCCGCGTGCGCGGCGACGCTGCGCGGCTCCAACAGGTCTTCTGGAATCTGCTGACCAATGCCATCAAGTTCACGCCCACTGGTGGACGTATCGATATCGCCCTCGGCTACACGGCAGAGGAGGCCATCATTCGTGTGACCGACTCCGGTGACGGCATCGAGCCAGGACGGGTGCCCGCGATGTTCGAACGGTTCTCTCAGGCTGATTCGTCGCGATCACGGTCGCAAGGCGGTCTCGGCCTTGGCCTCGCGATCGTGCGACATCTGGTCGAGGCCCACCAGGGATCGGTCGATGCAACGAGCGAGGGACGTGGGCACGGCAGCACCTTCCTGATCCGGCTGCCCTTGGATCAGAGCGTGACTGCCGGCGAGGAGACGAGCGTCGATTCATGATCGACCCCGACCTCCTGCTTCGGGCCTACGCCTCCGGCTGGTTTCCCATGGGCACCGACGCCCGCCGCGGCGTTGAGTGGTTTTCACCGGATCCGCGCGGAATCCTGCCGCTCGACACCTTTCACGTACCGACGCGCCTCGCGCGCGTCGTCCGACACGGCACGCTGGACGTCGGTGTGAATCGGGCCTTCGAGGCGGTGATGCGGGCCTGCGGGCGCCGACACGAAACCTGGATCAATCAGGAGATCATCGAGAGCTACACCGAGCTCCATCGTCTGGGCTTTGCGCACTCGATGGAGGCCTGGCGCGGGGATCGGCTCGTCGGCGGCCTGTATGGCGTGAGTCTCCGCGGCGCGTTCTTCGGCGAATCGATGTTTCACCGGGAGACCGATGCTTCGAAGGTCGTGCTCTGCGCACTGGTCGAGCGGTTACGAGCACGCGGCTATGTGCTCCTGGACGTGCAATGGGTGACATCGCACCTGGAGCAGTTCGGTGCGGTCGAGATCCCGCGCCAAGAATATCTCGCGCGACTACGGGAGAGCGCGCGCCGGCGCTGTGTCTTCGCGTGATCGTTGCTGCGCCTTACCTTTGTTGTGCCGCGCAAAAGAAAAGGCGCCACGGGGCCTTGCCCTGTGGCGCCTCCACTCCATTCGGTCTGGAGACGTTAGTTGCCTTCGCAGGAGTCGGAGACGAGCTGTGCGGAGGCCGGTGTAAAGGTCTTACCGCCCCCGACGGCGCCAGCCTCGGCGACAGCCGATTCTCCGCCTTCCGGCTCGTCCGCCCAGCTGCCGCTCACCTCGACGGTGCTACCAATGTGATCGGCCAATGAGCTCATGTCGACGCCCTCAGCGGCCTTGAGCGTGACGTCCTCGGCCGCGTCGGCATCCGCCTCGCCGCCCTCGGACGACACCACCTTGGTCAGCTTGAAGGTGCCTTCTTCCTCCCCCTTTTCGAGGCAGCCCTTGATCGTGGTCCCGCCCAATGCAGCCTCCGGCGCCGGGCCTGCCTCGGCGGGAGCTCCAGGGTCGGTCGGAGGAGCTGGCTCTGTGGGTGGCTGCTCCGGAGCCGGTTCGGTGGGCGGCGCCGGCTCCGGCTCCGCCGGTGGCTCTGGTTGCTGTGGCGGCTCCGCGGGCTCTTGGAGGGCCACCTGACTCGCAGCGGCGCTTGCCGACTGGGTCGTCCCAGCCGCAACCGCAAACGCACTCGCAGCCAGGATACACGTGCCAATGAGGATCCGCTTCATAACGGTCGTGCTCCTTTCGCCTCGAGGATTCCGTCTCGAGGCTGAGCCCTCGCCCCCCTTTCGACGGGGCGAGAGCTCGGGGTTGTGTGCCCGGAAGGGCTCGTTCCGGCCCGCCTCATGCGTGGCCGAGTCAGCGTCGACTCTTCCAAGGGCAAAACCCGGACCAGGTCAGAGCGCACCAAAAGAATGCCAGGAAAATCGGCTTGGAATGGGAATCGGTGATCCTCACCAGTGCTAGTGTGGAGCTTGTTGTGTCGTCACATCCGCATACAGAGATGGGGCCACCGTGTAGGTATGACGCGAATGTGAGTCGCAAAGCACAGCCACGGATTTCGTCACGCTCGAGCAAAGGGCGAGAGCAGCGCTCGGCTATCCAGCGTGGGCTGTCGATGTCCATACAGATCTAGCGAGAGCCTGGACCACGGATCTGCCCCCGACTGAGGGTGAAGGCAACAGCCTGCGGAGTACATATTGGTAAGACCATAAGGGCGTTCTGGGGGATAACGTACTGATTATCGCCTGATATCGACCAATCCTGCATTTGACTTCACCTCACATTGGTCGTATCATTCCCGCCTCGCGCAACATATCTCGGAATCTTGGAGACCGGTCTCCAGTTCCGCCCACGACCCACTCGAGGACACCCATGATGCTCGAGAGACATCGCCAGCCCGCCATGACCGCGGCGACCCGTCGCGGCGTGGCGGCGCACACCGTCGCACGTCTAGCGCTCGCGGCCGGTTTCAGCTTCCTCGCCTTGGCTGGCGCACTGACCGCAGCTCCCGGGACGCTCCAAGCGCCCCAATCCGACACGTTTCCGGTGGCGATCCACGTGGATGCCGGCAAGGAGCTGGGCGCCCTGCGCCGCATCTGGCGGTTCTTTGGTGCCGACGAGCCCAACTACGCCTACATGAAGAACGGTAAGAAGCTCCTCACCGAGCTGGGACGGCTGTCACCGCAGCAGGTCTACTTTCGGACGCACAACCTACTGACCTCTGGCGACGGCACGCCGGCGCTGAAGTGGGGATCGACCAACGCGTATCGTGAGGATGCGCAAGGCAACCCCATCTACGACTGGACGATCCTCGACCGCATCTTCGACGCGTATCTGGAGGGGGGCGTCAGGCCCTACGTCCAGATTGGCTTCATGCCAAAGGATCTGTCGGTCCAGCCGGAGCCGTACCAGCACAAGTGGACACCGAAGGCCAAGTACGACGAGATCTACACCGGTTGGGCCTATCCGCCCAAGGACTACGAGAAGTGGGGAGATCTCGCGTACGCCTGGACCAAGCATGTCATCGAGAAGTACGGCCGCGAGGAAGTGGAGCAGTGGTACTGGCAGGCGTGGAACGAGGCGAACATCGGTTACTGGCGCGGCACGCCGGAGGAGTTCCACAAACTGCACGACTACGCCATCGCGGGAGTGCGCCGGGCGCTCCCGACGGCGCGGGTTGGCGGTCCTGACACGGCTGGCCACGGCGGAGACTTCATGCGCAGCTTCATCGAGCACGTCCTGCGCGGCAAGAATCACGCCACCGGTCGTACGGGGACGCCGCTCGACTTCGTGTCGTTCCACGCCAAGGGACGCCCCTCGTTCGAGGACGGTCACGTCCGCATGGGGATTTCCAATCAGCTCGCCACGATTGACGAAGGCTTCCGCCTGATCGCCTCGTATCCAGAGTTGAAGTCCACACCGATAGTGATTGGCGAGTCGGATCCCGAGGGCTGTGCCGCGTGCCAGGGGGAGCAGCTGGCGTACCGCAACACGACGATGTACTCGAGCTACACGGCGGCAAGCTTTGCGCGGAAGCACGACCTCGCGGACCGCTACGACGTCAATTTCGAAGGTGCCCTCACGTGGGCCTTCGAGTTCGAGGACCAGCCGTACTTCGCTGGCTTTCGCTCGCTGGCGACAAACGGCGTCGACAAGCCGGTCCTGAACGTCTTTCGGATGTTCAGTCAGATGGGCCGCCGGCGCGTGGCGGCGACCAGCGATGCCGCCGTACCGTTGGACGAGATCATCGAGAACGGGGTCCGTGGACAGCCGGATGTGTCCGCGCTCGCGAGCCGCGACGATGATCGAATCACCATCCTCGCGTGGCACTACCATGACGATGACGTGCCGGGGCCAGCGACGGAAGTAGAGCTGACGATGGACGGCCTACCCGAGACGGAGCAGCCGGCGCGCCTCAGCCACTTCCGTGTGGACGCCGAGCACAGCAACGCCTACACGGCGTGGCAGCGCATGGGCTCGCCGGCAAAACCGGACCAGGCGCAGTACGCCGCGCTCGAGAAGGCGAGCCAGCTCGCGTTGATGGATGGGCCGTCCACGATCGACATTGCACGGTCACACGCCACGGTCCGCTTCACACTGCCACGCCGTGCGGTCTCCCTCTTGGTCATCGAGTGGTGAAAGGCTGCCGACGCCATGAAGCGCTTCTGGCCAGCGATTCTCATCGTGATCGTGACCGCTCCGCTCGTGGTGAGCGGTCAGCAGCCCATCTACCTCGACCCGTCGCAGCCAATCGACCAACGAGTCGAGGACCTGATGCGGCGCTTGACCCTGGAGGAGAAGACGTCGCTGCTGAGCACGACCGCCCCCGCCATCGAGCGCCTGAAGATTCCCGTGATGAATGGCTGGAACCAAAGCCTGCACGGGATCGTCTGGACCAAGCCGACGACGATGTTCCCGGTGCCGATTGGCATGGCGGCGACCTGGAATCCGCAGTTGGTGCACGAGGTGGCGGCCGCCATCGCCGACGAGGGGAGGGCTGTCCACAACTACTGGCCCACCGTCAGTGGCACGACGGAGCCAGACCCGCGCGGGCAGCTCGTGACAACGACGGCGAGCGGGGAGCGCGTACGGCACAACGGCCTGGTCTATCGCTCGCCGGTGATCAACATCAGCCGCGACCCGCGCTGGGGCAGGATCTGGGAGGCGTTCGGCGAAGACCCGTTCCTGGTGTCACGGATGACTGTCGCGTACGTGAAGGGCATGCAGGGGGACCACCCGAAGTACCTGAAGCTGGCGTCGACGCTCAAGCACTACGCGGTCAACAATCAGGAGCGCGATCGAATCAAGCTCGACGTCGACGTGAGCGAGCGCATGCTGAGAGAGTACTTCCTCCCTCATTTCAGGGCGGGGATCGTGGAGGGGAAGGCACAATCAATCATGTCGTCCTACAACGCGATCAACGATGTGCCGGGCGCCGAGCACAAGTGGCTCCTGACCGACGTCCTCCGCGGCGAGTGGAAGTTCGATGGGTTCGTGGTGCCCGATAGCGGCGCCGTGCCCCGCCTGGTGACCGGGCACAGGAAGTACACGACGATCGAGGAAGCCGCCGCGAAGACGATTCTCGCGGGTAGCGACCTCGACAATCGCGACTACGCGATCGTGCTGCCGAAAGCCGTCGAGCAAGGGTTCCTGACCGAGAAGGACATAGACCGGGCTTTGCGCAGGGTTCTGAAGGTCAGGCTCCGGTTGGGGGAGCTCGATCCGCCCGAGATGGTGCCTTACACCAAGATTTCTCCGGACGTGATCGATTCCCCAGCGCACCGGCAGCTCGCGCTGCGCGCGGCCCGGGAATCGATCGTGCTGTTGACCAACGAGGACCACTTCCTGCCGCTGGACAGGAACAGCCTCGAGACCATCGCGGTGATTGGCCCCTTTGCCGATTTCGCCCAGACGGGACCGAACTATACGGGGCTGTACTCGACGTTCGTCAAGCCACTCGACGGCATTCGGCAGGCGGTGGAGACGAGCGCTCGGGTGCTCTATGCACGCGGCAGTGGCATCGTGGAATCGGAAGATGCGGAGGCGAATGCGGCCGAGGCCGTGGCCGTGGCGAAGAAGGCGGACGTCGCCATTCTCTTCGTCGGCACCAACGAAATGCTGGAGCGGGAAGGGCTCGACCGCTCGTTTCTGGGCCTGCCACCGGTACAGATGGATCTCGCGCGAAGGGTCTTGGATGCCAACCCCAGGACGGTGATCGTCCTGCTCAACGGCGGCCCGGTGTCACTCGTCGGTGGCGGAGGCGATGATGAGCCACTCGCGGCGCCGGCAGTGCTCGACATGTTCTGGGCGGGTGAGGAAGGAGGCACCGCGATTGCCGAGGTGTTGTTCGGCGACTACAACCCGGGTGGCAGACTGCCATATACGGTGTACGACAACAGGGCCGCCTCCAATTCGGGCTCGGGGGACACCTTCGAACAGCTGCCTCCTATGGATGAGTACGACGTCACCAAGGGATTCACCTATTTGTACTACGATGGCCAGCCGGAGCATGCGTTCGGCCACGGGCTCAGCTATACCACGTTCGACTATACGAACTTGAGCTTAGGCTCCACGCGGATTCCGGGCGACGGACGAGTGCAGCTTCAGGTGGATGTGCAGAATAGCGGCCAGCGCGCCGGTGACGAGGTCGTTCAGCTCTATGTGCACGACGTCGAGGCCGGCGTGAAACGTCCGACCAAGCAGCTCGTGGCGTTCGAGCGACTCGCGCTGCAACCTGGCGAGAAGAAGACCGTCAGCTTCACCGTGTCAGCCGAACATCTGGCGTTCTGGGACACACCGAAGCAAGCGTGGGTCGTGGAGCCGGGAGCGTTCGAGGTGCTGGTGGGCAGCTCGTCGGAGGACATCCGCCTGAAAGGCCGGTTCGAGGTGACGACGCCTGGTGAACGGACGGCGGGCGAACAGGCCTCGCGCACTTCTGCTTACTCCATGACCTCGAATCGGTCGAGGGCCGCTTCCTGAATCGTCACGCCGAAGCCGGGTACGGTGTCGTCGAGATCGATGAAGCCGTTCACCGGTGTCGGCTCACCTTTGAAGATGTACCAAAAGAGCTCGTTGCCCACCTCGACGTTCACGACCGGAAAGAACTCCGCCATGGGAGCGTTCAAGCTGGCCATCACCACGTGAAAATTGTGCATCTGGCCGGCGTGGGGGATGACCGGCACAGCGTAGGCCTCCGCGAGCGCGGCAATCTTCCGCGCCTGGCTGATGCCGCCTACCCGGTTGGTATCGAACTGAATGTAATCAACCGCGTGCGCATCCAGGAGCTGGCGGAAGCCGTACAGCGTGAACTCGTGCTCACCGCCAGCGATGGGCACCGTGCCGAGCGCCTTCAGCGCGGCGTAGCCGGCAATGTCGTCCGGAATGACCGGCTCTTCCAGCCACCGTAGCTGATAGGGCTCGAGCCGTGGCAGCATGCGGCAGGCATAGTCGAGCGTCCAGCCCATGTAGGCGTCCGCCATCAAGTCGATGTCGTAGCCGATCACGTCTCGTACGGTGCGCACCAGCTCCACGTTCTTCTGCATCCCGGCGGCTCCGTCCACCGGTCCCCAGCCGAAGCGGAGCTTCATCGCTCTGTAGCCATCCCGCTTGTAACCCTCGGCTTCAGCCGCGAGCTGTTCCAGCGGCTGGCTGTACAAGCGGCTGGCGTACACCGGAATGCGCTTCTTGGTTCGACCTCCCAGGAGGCGAAACACCGGCTGCCCGAGCGCCTTCCCCAGCAAATCCCAGATGGCGATATCGACGGCGCTGATCGCCGCCATGCCGATGCCCTTTCGACCGAACGCCATCGTGTGGCGATACATGCGCTGCCACAAGAGCTCGGTGTCGAATGGGTCCTGCCCGATCAAGAGCGGCTCGAGATAGAGGTCGATGACCTGCTTCGTGACACGTGGCGCGAGTGCCGCATTGCCAATGCCGACGTGACCATCGTCCGAGAAGATCTCGACGATGAGCCAGCCGTGGAAGCGGAAGCCGGCCATCGAATCCCCATCGAGGTTGAGGAGGTCCATGGGATTGGTGCAGAAATGCGGCTGAGGAGAGACGTGCTCCCCGCGCCATTCAACTACCCTGGTGCGCATCTCTGTAATCTTCATCTGGCTGCCTTCCGGTCCGTCCCGTTTGATCGTCGTAATGGTAGAACCAAGTAAGGGATCATTGGAAGTGTTTTTCGGGGCTTTGAGGCCGCCACTCACGGGGCATCCGTCGCGGAACGACTGGCAGAGTAGAGCAAAATGGCCTATGAATAGGCACTGGATTGCTGCGGTCATTTCCCGTTGACACCCGCCTTCTATTGGTCGTATCATTACGCCTTCAACACTCCCTCTGGACTGCTCGGTGTTCGCCGCAAGGCCAGCGCCATGGCAGCAGTCCACCCCTGCGGGACCGGCATCGCGGATGTCGGCCCAGGAAGGAACGACCATGCACGCCGGAGCTCGGAAGCGGTGCCACGCCCTTCCGCTACTACTCGTTGTCTGGCTCTGGGCCGGCGGCACCCCACTCGTTGCGCAGCTCCAGTCCGGGCGCATCCTGGGAAGTGTCTCTGATGCCCAGGTGGCTGGCATTCCCGGGGCTACCGTCACCGTGACGAATCTCGCCACGAACCTCTCCAGGACGGTGGTCACCGATTCTCAGGGCAACTACGTCGTCACGCCGCTCGACCCTGGGACCTACCGTGTGAGCGCGGTGCTCGAGGGCTTTCAAAAGACCGTCCGGGACGGCATCGTTTTGACGGTCGGTCAGTCGGCTCGCGTGGATCTGGCGCTCGACCTCGGCACGATATCCACCGAGGTGCAGGTCACCGCTGATGTTCCCTTGCTCAACACCGAGTCCGCCTCGCTGAGCCAGGTCATCTCCAACGAGCAAATCGTGGATTTGCCATTGAATGGCAGGGGCTTCCACGAGCTGGCACGGCTCACCCCAGGGGCGACACTGCTCGCGCCGACCGGCAACGTGCAGACGGTGCGGCCGGAAGCGGTGAACGGCAACGTCATCGGGGGCGTGAGCGGCTGGCAGACGAGGTTCCTCCTCGACGGCGTCGACATCACCGAGGAACACCAAGGCGGTACCTGGATCCAAACGTCGATCGACGCCCTGCAGGAATTCAGCATTCAGCAGAATGCCTACTCAGCCGAGTTTCACGGCGCCGGCGGGACGTTCAACGCCACGACGAAGTCTGGCACGAACGCGTTTCACGGCAGCCTGTTCGAGTTCGTCCGCAACGACGCATTCGATGCGCGGAACTTCTTCGCGCAGACGAAGGAGCCGTTGGAGCGCAACCAATTCGGCGGCACGCTTGGCGGTCCCCTCTGGATTCCAGGCGTCTACAACGGCAGGAACAGAACGTTCTTCTTCGTCAGCTATGAGGGGCAGCGACAGAAGAAAGGCAACGTGGACGTCAGCATCGTCCCCACGGCGGCGCAGCGAATGGGGGACTTCAGTGGCCTTGCGCCGATCTACGATCCGCTGACCACTGTGCCGGGTCCCTCCAGCAGCGGCGCGGTGCGGGGTCAGTTCCCGGGGAACGTCATCCCGCAAGATCGGCTCTCGCCTCAGGCGCAGTACTTCAACCAGTACATCCCCCTGCCGAACTCGCCAGACGGGACGTTCGTGTCCACGCCGACCACCGAGTTCGACGCGAACCAGGTGACGATTCGATTGGATCAGCAGATCACGACCAACAACAAGCTGTTTGCGCGGTTCAGCCGCCACCAGACGGCCGAGGAGACGCCCAGCGCGTTCCCGGCACTCGGGTCCACCCGCCTGGAGGGCCCGGCCTGGAACCTCGCGGTTGCGATGACGTCGAATCTCGGCTCCCGGATGATTCACGAGCTTCGGATCAGCCGCATGTACGGCGAGTATCGGTCCACGGCGTACTTCCAAGGCGAGGGCACGCGACTGCTGCAGCAGGCCGGCGTCACCGGCCTGGAAGGCATTCAGGACCCGAACATTGCCAGCTTGCCGGCCTTCTCGTTCTCAGGCTACGAGGGCTTCTCGGGAAACGCGGGCGACGGGCGGCCGAAATGGCAGGACCGGGGCGAGTACGAGATCACCGACAACCTCACGTGGATCATGGGCAAGCACATTCTCAAGTTCGGCGGGCGCATCTATCGCCGGAACATCCTGTTCACCGACGCGCGGAGCCACAACGGCGTCTTCGACTTCACCGGCGTGATGACGCAGAATCCCTCTTCTGCTTCTGGCACCGGCGACGGGTTCGCCGACTGGATGCTCGGCTATCCGGCCAACTCCACGCGCTCGAATCCAGCCACCTGGTGGGGCGGGTCCGGAACCTATTGGCATGTGTTCGTCCAGGATGACCTGAAGGTCACCAATACGCTGACGCTGAATCTTGGCTTGCGATACGAGTTCACGCCCTGGCTCACCGGGTACCGGAACCAGGCGGCGGCATTCGATCCCAGCCGGGACAGACCGATCATCGTCTCCAGCAAGACCGACCAGATCGATCTCGATGCCCAGCCTCTCGCAGACGTCGGCTCCGCCTTGTTCGGGGACCTGATCCAGACCAGCAGTCAGGCAGGCGTGCCGCTCAACCTCACCGCAACCGACAAGCGGCAGTTTGCGCCCCGCTTTGGGTTTGCGTGGCGGCCGTACGGCGACCGCACGGTCGTTCGTGGCGGCTACGGCGTCTTCTACGAGTCGGAAGGGACGAGCGGGCGCCTGAACTTCCACTTCATTCCGTTCAGTCTGAGCGAGAGCGTCTCAGCCACCCAGAACGTCGTGCCCACACGAACGTTGGAAGACTTCTATCTCGGCGCGCCCTTCGGCGCCTCGGTGGGAACCGTGAACTGGAACCCGCTCCCGTTGAACGCGAGCATGGGCTATGACCAGCGCTGGAACCTTGGGATTCAGCAGGAGCTCGTCGGCGGCACGATGTTGGAGCTGAACTACGTCGGCACCAAGGGCTCGCACCAGCAGCAGGCCGAGCCGATCAACATTCCGGAGGCTGGGCCAGGGAGCGTTCAGGATCGCAGACCGTATCCGCGCTTCGGCAACGTGAGCGTTCACAGTCAGGCCCTGTCGAGCGATTATCACGCTCTGCAAGCCAAGCTCCAGCGGAGAGCGTCTGCGGGCCTCTGGTATCTCGTGTCGTACACGTTCTCGAAGAGCTTGACGAGGCAGCCCGCGCCAGAAGCGGGTGGGAACTTCACCTACGATCGGGGACCGTCGGTCTTCGATGTTCCCCATAGCCTTGCGTTGAGCTTCGGCTACGAGTTGCCGTTCGGAAGGGGTAAGCCGCTGCTCGGGGACGCAGGGGGCCTCGCCCACGCCCTCGTCGGCGGGTGGCAGTTGCAGAGCATCGTCAACTACCGCAGCGGCCTCCCGTTCACACCCACGATATCGCGCGACGTCGCCAATATCGGCGTTGGCGGCCAGCGGCCCAACCGGATTGGTGCGGGCAAAGCTGACAATCCAACGTTGGACGCCTGGTTCGACAAGAGCGCCTTCGCTGTACCCGATGAGTTCACGTTCGGCGATTCCGGCAGGAGGATCCTCAGGGCCGAGCACCAGTGGAACGTGGATGCCTCGCTGTTCAAACAGTTCGCCGTGACTGCCGGCTCGACGCTCGAGCTCCGGGCGGAGGCGTTCAACCTCCTCAACTCACCCTATTTCGCCGCGCCGAACACGCAGGTCGACACAGCGGCTGGCGGGCGGGTGACCAGCACGTCGAACGAGGCGAGACAGATCCAGTTCGCCTTGAAATACATCTTTTAGCGGAAGCTTCTCGCGACGCCAGGAGCGGACACCATGAAGAAGTTGATGTTGCCGATTCTCGTGCTGGTTGCTGCGGTGCCGTGGTTGGTGAGCGCTCAACAGGCCAGTTCCGTTGACGCCTCCGCACCACTCATGTACCTCGACCCGTCACAACCACTTGACAGGCGCGTCGACGACCTGATCGCGCGCATGACCCTGCCGGAAAAGGTCTCGTTGCTGGGCACGACCGCGCCCGCGATCGAGCGGCTGCGAATTCCGGTGATGAACGGCTGGAACCAGAGCCTCCACGGGATCGTGTGGACGCAGCCCACGACGATGTTTCCGGTGCCGATCAGTATGGCGGCGACATGGAATCCGGCATTGGTGCACGAGGTGGCTGCCGCCATTGCCGACGAGGGCAGGGCTATCCACAACTCGTGGGCAGCGATCTCGACAATTCGGCGTATGTCGAAGTCTTGCCGAAAGCGGTCGAGCAGGGACTGCTGACGGAGGAGCATATCGACCAGGCGCTGCGACGCGTGCTGAAGGTGCGGTTTCGGTTGGGTGAGTTCGACCCGCCGGAGATGGTGCCCTACACCAAGCTCACGCCGGACGTCATCGATTCGCCGGCCCACCGGCAGCTCGCGCTGCGCCTGGCACAGGAATCGATTGTGCTGCTCACCAACGAGGACAATGTCCTGCCGCTCGACAGGAGCCGCCTCGAGACCATTGCCGTGATTGGTCCCTTTGCGGATGTCGCTCAGACGGGGCCGAACTACACGGGGGAGTACTCCGTCTTCGTCAAGCCGCTCGACGGCATCAAGAAGAAAGTGGGGGCGAGCACCCAGGTGCTGTATGCACGCGGCAGCGGGATTCTCGAGACCGACGATCCGGAAGCCAGCTATGCCGAAGCAGTCGCCGCTGCGCAGAAGGCGGATGTGGCGATCCTGTTCGTGGGGATCAACGAGTTGCTGGAACGAGAAGGCATCGACCGCAACTACCTGAATGTGCCGCCCGTGCAGCTCGAGCTCGTGCGACGCGTTCTGGAGGTCAATCCGAGAAGCGTGATCGTGCTCCAGAATGGTGGGCCAGTCTCACTCGCCAGCGGCCGCGGAGGCCCCAGCCAGCAACCGCCCGAAGCGCCGGCGGTTCTCGATATGTTCTGGGCGGGCGAGGAAGGCGGCACGGCGATCGCTGACGTCCTGTTCGGCGACTACAACCCGGCCGGCAGGCTGCCCTATACGGTGTACCGGTCGGTGCGGGATATACCGCCGATGATGGAGTACGATATCACCAAGGGCTTCACGTACATGTATTTCGAGGGTGAGCCCGAGTACGTGTTCGGACACGGGCTCAGCTACACGACCTTCGACTACACGAACCTGAACATATCCAATGACGTGCCCGACGGACCGTTGGACGTCCGTGTCGACGTCCAGAACAGCGGACAGCGTGCGGGTGATGAGGTCGTGCAGTTGTACGTCCACGACGTCGAGGCGAGCGTCAAGCGGCCGAGCAGGCAGTTGGTAGCGTTCGAGCGCATCACGCTGAAGCCGGGAGAAACGAAGACGGTCAGCTTCTCGGTGCCCTCCGAACAGCTGGCGTTCTGGGACATGGGCAAGAAAGCCTGGATCGTCGAGCCTGGCGTCTTCGATGTGATGGTGGGCAGCTCCTCGGAGGAGATCCGCCTGAAGGGCCAGTTCGAGGTGACAGCGCCTGGCCACTGGACAGCGGGCGCACGGACAACGAGCGCCTCTCTTCGGCGGTAAGGGCTCGTCTCCGAGAGTCTGTAGCGCGCGGTCTTCCGCCTTCGCATGAAGCTTCGGCGGACCGCCACGGTCAGACCGCGCGGCCAATGACGCTATCAGTGCACGTGCGCGTGTATGAGGATGAACGTCGCCAATGCCACACGGACGGCCAGCATCGGTCTCCAAGGAAGACGTCACGGTACGGGTACTCACGACGTTCAAGCGGCTCATCTCGGAGGGCACGCTTCGCTCTGGCGCCCGGCTGCCGGCGGAGCGCGAGCTGGCGGAGCAATTCCAGGTCAGTCGCTCATCGCTGCGCCAGGCACTGAAGGTGCTGGAGATCATTGGCGTGATTTCGCAGCGCGTGGGCGACGGAACGTATCTCACCAGTGGGGCCAGCTCCGTGCTCGGCGAGCCGCTGGAGTTCCTCATCCTGCTGAACGGGATCTCGTTCCAGGAGCTCATGGAGGCACGCATTATCGTGGAGCCTCAGCTCGCCGCGCGCGCGGCGATTCACGCGACGGCCAAGGATCACGCCGCGTTGCGCCACGAAATGGAGGCGATGAAGGCGAGCGAAGGGCATCACGTCCTGATCACGCAGCACGATCTGGAGTTCCACAAGATCATCTTCGAGGCCGCGGGGAGCCGCGTGTGCAGCATGCTGTTCACGGTCGTCCATCGGTCGCTCCAGAGCCTCATCGAGATGACCTCACACCTGGTATCGGTTGATCACACGTTGCAGTTCCACCAGCGCATCTACGCCGCGATTGCCCAAGGCAATCCGGAGGAAGCCCGCAAGCGCACGGCCGAGCACCTGGCCGACGTCAACATTCTGCTTGCCCGTGTCAACGAACGGCAGCAAAGCCTGCATCTTCAGAACCGGATCTCAGAGCTCGCGATGCAGCCGACCCGGCTGCGAGCGCGGAAGCGCTGAGAAAAGATCGCCATGCGACTACGGTGGCAAATTGCGTTCCTGATCAGCGCGGCTATCGCGATCAGCTATTTGGATCGTCAGACGGTCCCGGTGGCGATTGCGGCGATTCAGCGCGACATCCCGATCTCCAATACCCAGTTCTCGCAGCTGCAGGCGGCATTCTTGATCGCGTATGCGGCGATGTACGCCGGCGGGGGCCGCTTGCTCGATCTGCTGGGCACCCGGCGGGGATTCGCGCTCATCATGGTCTTCTGGTCGTTGGCGTGCGCGGCTCACGGCCTGGCCACCAGTTTCGCCACGCTGGCCACCTTTCGATTCCTGCTCGGCGTGGGCGAAGGCGGCGGATTTCCCGCCGCGACCAAGGCGGTCGCCGAGTGGTTTCCCGCGCGCGAGCGGTCCCTGGCCATGGGGATCATCAACGCCGGCACGGCGGTTGGGGCGGTGATCGCCCCGCCGGCGATCGCGGCCATCATTGCCGGCGCTGGCTGGCGCTGGGTGTTCCTCGCCGTTGGCGTGGTGGGTCTCATCTGGACCGTCTGGTGGCTGCGCGACTATTTTCCGGCTGCCGTGCATGCCCGCTTGAGCACCAGCGAGCGCAGCGAAATCGAGGAAGTGTTCGCGGACGCGAGCGCCACGGCGGCCCCGATCTCCTGGTTTCGTCTGTTCTCGTTCGTCCAGGTGTGGGGACTCGTGCTCGCAAAGTTTCTCAGCGATGCGGCTTGGTACTTCTATCTCTTCTGGTTGCCCAAGTATCTGTACGACGTGCGCGGTTTCGACACGTCACAGGTGGGGACCTACGCGTGGATCCCGTACGCGGCGGCCGGCGTTGGCTGTATCGCCGGCGGCTGGTTCTCCGGCTGGCTGCTGGGCCGCGGCAAGTCGTTGAACGTGTCTCGCAAGGTGGCGTTGGGCGCGAGCGCGGCCGTGATGCCGCTGATCGTCTTCGTGCCGCAGGTGCCGGTGGAATGGGCGATTGTCCTCTTCAGCATCGCCTTCTTCGGCCAGCAATCATGGTCGACCCTGGTCATGATCGTGCCGGCGGACATCTTTCCGCGAAGTGTGGTGGGATCCGTAGCGGGGCTGGTGGGCCTCGGCGGCGCGCTTGGCGGGGTCGTCTTCAACTTGGTGGTTGGGTACCTGCTGGACAACGGATTTGGGTACGCGACGGTCTTTGGGCTGGTCAGCACGTTTCACGTCGCGGCGTTTTTCCTGATCTTGGCGACCATCCGTCGCGTGGAGCCGCTGGTAGTGTCCGAGCCGGAATACGCGCGCACCTAATAGCCGACATCCGTCACATTGGTGCTTCGGCTCCGCTGAGAGCCGCCTGTAGCATGGCCCTGGTATAGGCGACGTTGTAGATCTCACCCGCGAAGCCGCCGCCGCCGGGATATTGATTCTCGATCTTGCCGCGATCCCGGTCCAGGTCGATCGCACGCGGGTGCTCGGGGTAGATAGCGCGCGGATACTTCTGCCGAACGAGCTCTCTCATCACCCCGAACATGTCCACCTGGCCCTCGTCTGGGAACACCTCCGTGTAGTCGACATACGGTGTCCTGACCACGACGTTGCGAAAGTGAACGTGGTTGATGCAGTCCCTTTCACCCAAGTAGCGACAGACGGCCACCGGATCCTCGCCCAGCTCCCGCGTCACGCCGCCGCAGTCGAACGTCATACCGTTGTACGGGCTCTTCACGAGATCCAGGTACTCTTTCCAGTGCTCGAAGGTGGCCATGATCTGTTCGGAGCCGCGGCTGAGGGGCACCGGCGGATCGTTGGGGTGCAGAGCCAAGCGGACGTTGGCCTTTTCCGCTTCCGGCACGATGGCCTTCAGGAACTGTTCGGCACGCTTCAGTTGCTCGGCGCGGGTGTGCGTTCCTACATCCTCGCGTGGCGGCAGGGCCTTCGATTGTTCATAGTCGTACGCGGTGTAGCCGGCACCGCCGCGGCCGAGCTCCTCTTTGTAGCCCTCCGTGAGGCGATGGGCGTAGAAGTTGTACTCGATGACCGGTAAGCCGGCGGCTCCCGCTGCACGAATGGAGGCGATCACAGCCTCGATCTGCTGGTCCGCGCCTGGCTTGCCCCAGATCACGTCGTTGAACCCGGAGATCATCATGTTGCACAGCGTCAGGCCCGCCGCCTTGAAGCGCTCGATCCGGGCGCGGAGCTCCGCCTCTTCCCACGGAGTGTTCCTCGGCCCACCGGTCAGGACGTAGTCGACGCCAATCTGGTTGAACGCGCGCATCCCGGCGTCATCGATCCGTCCCCATGCTCCCAGGCAGATCTTGGGCGTGTCCTTGCCCTCGGACGGCATCCGGGAGAAGGTCGGTTGAGTCGGCTGTGAGCGCGCAGGCGACGTCGATGCCAGGACGGCTGCCGCACCCATGGCTTCGAGCAGCCTGCGACGGGAGAAATCAGAGCTCATAGCGCACGTTCCTTGAGACGACCGGCGCTACGTGCGGAGACAGATAAGTGGACAGCATGGTGATTAGAAGTCGATCTTCAGGCCAAGCTGCATGGTGCGATTGCTGCCGCCGGCGGTGTTGGTGATCACGCCAAACTCACTGTTGGAGAGATCGGTACCAGGATTCGCCCATGTCTTCTGGTTGAAGAGGTTGAAGATCTCGAGCCGCACTGCGGCGCGCGCGCGCGCCAGCATCGGGAACGCCTTGCTGATCGAGAGATTCGTGCGAAACGTCGGAAACGATCGCGTCTCGCCGTTCAGGCGCGGCGCGTTGCCAAACGGCTCAGCGGCTGGATCGGTCCGGCGCTCGAACGCGTCGACGTTGAAGAAGTTGTCAACCGAGGGGTCGAACTCGTCACCGGCGATCGGCGCCCGCCAATCGTTGGAAACGACGTTGGGGCGCGGGGGGCCGCCGTGGAGATGGTTCTGATATGCGGCATCTACAACGCCCATGGGATAGCCGCTCTGGTAGAACGTGAATGCGCTGAGGTTCCAGTCGCCGACGAGATGGCTCATCAGGCCGGAGCTCACGTATCGTCGCTCCCGGCCAAAGGGTAAATCGTAACTGCCGGTGAGCTTGAAGACGTGGGGCAGGTCGAGGACGCCGTAGGATCTTTCCGGTCGGCGGTCGTAGTGGTTTTGTGCCGCTCCCGCGCCGCGTCCGCTGCCCACCACGCCGGCAATCCAGGGATCCGACGAGTCTGCATCCGTGAGGAGCTTCGACCAGGTATAGCTCGCAAGCAGCGTGAGACCGCCCGAGAAGCGCTTGGTGCCCTTCACGATCAGCGCGTTGTACGAGGAGCTGCCACTGTGGTTCATCATGCCGCCCGTGCCGACACCCCGATACTGCGGGAAGGCGCGCAATGACTGCCCCAGCGTCGCAGCGTCGCCGAGGAGCTGCTTGAAGTTCGCAAACGGCGGCTCGAAGCCGAGCGCCACCACCTCTGGATCATCGATGGGCTTGTTCAGCAAGTCGCCGAGATGCGCGTATTGCGGATCGATCTGCATGACGTTCACGCGGTCGGAGGGGAGGTGAGTGCCCCGGCTTCCGGTATACGTCACGTCCAACACGAAATCGTGGGGCAGAGCATGTGAGACCGCCAGGTTCCAACTCGTCGTCATCGGAAGCCGGCCGGCCTCTTCCGCGTCGTACCACGGCACACTGAAACCAGCCCTGAAGCCGGGATCGAGAATCGGCGGCGCCTCCCACGACGGAAATCCCTCATCCCATTGGAACGCAGAGGTGACACCTTCGTTCTGGGAATCCCAGCCTGGCGAGTTGGTGAAGCCGTCATTGGCGCCCGCAAGGCCTGGAGCCTTGTTGGTTCCGTAGAAGATGCCACCAGCGCTGCGGATCACGGTGTCGTCACTGAGCTGATACGCCAGGCCGAGTCGAGGGCCCCAGCCGCCCGCGTTGTCATAGAGGTTGCGGCGCCCCTCGCGCCCTTCACCGTCACCGAGGAATCGCAGCGCCCCCGGATAGCCGCTTGCCGCAGGATTTGGAAGATTCGGGTCGAAGTAGGACATCCGGTCACGCTTCTCGTAGGCGCTCATGTTGATCTCGTAACGGATGCCGACGTTCATCGTGAGCCGCGGCGTAATCTTCCAATCGTCTTGCACGAAGAATGCGTGGTAAGGGAACCGCAACATTTGCGTGTTCGGCACCGTGAAACCGCCACTGTACACCTCACCGAGCATGAAGCTGGCGAACGCGCTGCCCGAGGTGCCGGTATTGTCGCCGGGGATGGCAGTGCTCAAGCGGTCGAACCCGAAGTTGCCGGCCGAAGTGTTACGGTTGTTCGTGTTGAGCAACATCATCTGGTAGCTGTAGCCGAACTTGAAGCTGTGATTGTTCTTCACCCAGGTGACGCTCTCGTTCAGACCGTAGACGGTGTGATACTCGTCCCAGAGCTTGGAGCTGTCCCAGCCGGTGAAGTTGTCGTTTCGAAAGTTCACGGAAGGGAAGCTGGTGTTGTAGCCGGGATTGTTCGGCACAGCGCCGCCGAGGATATCACCCCAGTTCTGACCAAAACGCTCGGCCGTGATGTCGTGCTCCGGGTGTGTGATGCGATGCGCGCCAATTGTCAGGGTATTGACCACGGTGGGGCTGAACACGTGTGTATCGTTCAGGCGGAACACGTAACCGTAGTACTGATCGCCGTTGAAATACTTCCGGCCCGAGAGCGGATAGGCGAGACCGGCCCAATTATTGGGGTTGGCGGGATCCGAGTCGTAAGCGTTCGTGAAGTGCGTGCCGTTCTGGTTGTAGGTCACCGACAGGCGATTCTTGATGCCGAAATTGTGGTCGACCTTCAGCAGAAAGGAGTTCTCGATCCGCTCCTTTGGCTCCGTCCCAGGGGCAACGTAGTTGCGGACGAGCCCTTCGGCGTTCGGCGCCGGATAGTACTCGGCGATGGCGTTCGAGAGCGAGCTCAGCCGGTCCTGCGGGATGGTGTTGCCGGGGAACGGATCGCGAACGAAGCCACCCGCTCCGTCGCTGCGGGTCGTTGCCGGGTCATAGATGGGAATCATGCGGCCTTCGGCATCTGTCCAATTCGAAAAGTCACCGTTGATCATCTCTGGAAGCGGAACGGTGCTCTCGCTCGCGCCGGATGTTTGCGGTTCCCGATACCCCTCATAGGAGAAGAAGAAGTATGTTTTGTTTCTGCCGTTGTACAGCCCTGGAATAAGGACAGGCCCGCCGAGCGTGCCGCCGAAGTCGTGTCGCTCCTGATCCGGCTTCGCGACGCCCAGCTTGTTGTTGAGCCAGCTGTTCGCGTTGAAGACGTCGTTCTGGTAGTAATCGAAGAGGCTGCCGCGCAGCTCGTTGGTGCCAGACTTGGTAGTCACGGTGATCTTGCCGCCGCTGGCACGGCTGTCTTCCGCCTTGAACGTCGCGGTGTCGATGCGGAACTCCTCGGTGCCGTCTATCGAGGGCGTGACGCGATTCATGTAGCCGACGTGATTGCGCCAGCCCATCTCGACCGACAGGCCGTCGACGCTGACGTTCCAGTCGTGCTGCTGCCCGCCTCCAATTTGAAAGTCGTCCCACGCGCCTTGGCCATTGCCGCTCTTGACTTGCGGCATCATCATCATCGCGCTGAAGGCGTTGCGCAGCCCTCCACCAATGCCCCCGACCGCCACCGGCACGTCCTGCACCAGCTTGTTGTCCATCGTCGTCGAGACTTCGCTGGACTCGGTCCTGAGAGGCGGCGGGCCTCCGGTCACCTCGACACGCTCGCTCGCCGCACCGACCTCCAGCGTGGCGTTGATGCGCACGTTGTCGTTGCTGGCGAGATGGATGCCCGTGCGCGACCACGTTTGGAAGCCCGACAGCGAGACGCTGAGCTCGTACGAGCCGACCTGCAGGTTCGGAATCACATAGTTGCCCGTGTCCGACGTCACGGTTTCTGCGCGCATGCCGGTCGCGCTGTTGGCGGCGACAACCGTCGCACCGGGGACGACAGCCCCGGAGCTATCGGTGACCAGGCCGGTGATGGCGCCGAAGGTAGACTGCGCGCCAGCTGGTCGTCCCGCCAGCACGAGAAGAACGAGGCTCGTTATGACCGAAGCGCGAATCGACATGGAAGACCTCCCCTTGTGAGGCCCATGCCCGGCTCGTGGGCGCGCGTGGCCCAGGGCGCGGGCACGATCTCACGATCGACTGCGACATCAGATGGAGCAGCTGCGTCGTGACGGTGAAAAGGCTCCGCGACGGGCCAAGGCGCGCCCACCGCGCAATGGTGTCGATATGTGGTATCTGAAGGCGGGATTATGGTCGCACGACCGCGACCTGTCAACTCTTATCGCTCGTACCGCTGTTCTCGGTGAGACACGGATGAGCTCTTTGGAACGGCGTATTTTTTCTCACCCGCTTACGCGGCGATGTCGGATTGGGATAGCGCGGATTCAGGGCTGGAACGATCGCGACGGACGACCCGCCAGGCGAGCGCCGACGCTCCGAGCGTCAAGAGCATGCCCCCGTACTGGATCGCGTCGAATCCGACACCGCGCTCGAGGAGCAGGCCGATGATGGGCGGGCTGATGGCGGTGCTGATGATCGTGAGACCCGCCGTTACGCTGCGAACCGCAGCCACCTGAGAGGCCCCGTACATCTCGGCCCAGAGCGCTGACATCACGCTGCTGCTCGCGCCGGAGGTCAACCCGACGAGGCAGAGATATGCCAACGCAACCCAATTGGCGGTGCCCGCACTCAGGATCGCCAGGCCAAGGAAAAGCGGTGCGATATGTAGCGGCAACACGCCCCGAGCCGTCCAACGGTCGATGACCGGCCCGACACCGAGCGACGCCAGGGCACGGCAGACGGCGTAACCGGTGAAGGCGGTGGCGAGCCAGGCTGGTGACCAGCCCTTTGCTTGACCGAGCACGGCGTTGTAGAGGAACAGCGCCGTCAGCAGCAGGGGCGTGACCATGACGACTGGCAAGACGAGGCGGAAACGCCGGTCGCTGATGAGATCACGGAACGTGAGCTGCTCGGGCGCGACGCGGGACGCGTGCTCGCCGTTGTCGGCTTCCGAGCGACGTGGCGAGTGGCCGAGGAACATCCCGGCCGGCAACAGGACGACCACGGCGAACACCGCGATGGCGAGCCAGGCTCCGCGCCAGCCCATCAACGACGCGGCAGCAACGAACAGCCCGGGCAGCAAGGCTTCTCCCAGCGGGTAACCGAGGCCGGCAAGACCCAGCGCCTTGCCGCGATTGCGCGTGAAGTCGCGGGCCATGACGGTCTGCGAGATGTGGCCCATCACACCCTGTCCCGCGAGGCGCAGTCCCAGAATGGCGGCAGCGAGGGCGAGTGTATGCTGCGCGAACGCCATGGCCAACGCGGCGGCACACAGTCCCACGACGGCGACTGATGTGTACAAACGGAGCGGCATACGGTCGATGAGCCGGCCAACGACCGGCAGCGACAGGCCGCTCGTCAGGGTCGCCAGCGCATAGACAATGCCGAAGCGGCCTTCCCCCATGGCGAGCTCCGCCAGGATGTAAGGCACGGACAGGGCAATGAAGAACGTTTGACCAAAGCTCGAAGCGAACGCGGTGAAGAGACCAAATGAGAGACGACGGGCATGACCCGTAAGTAACGCGACCATAGGTGCGGCAAAAGCTGGAAATGACTAGGCGAAGACCAGCGCGCCAGTCAACGAGACCGCGGCGGTTTTGGTGGGCGTCTGGGCCCCAATGAGGGCGACACCGCGCGCGGTCAGCCGCGACATCGAACGGATGCCGCGACGGTCACTCGATACGCTCGACCTGACCCAGCGCGTCCAGGCTCGGCGCTCTTCAAAAGTATCGCACGAACGCTGCCGGGATGCACGTAAAAGCTCTGTCACGGATGACTCGCTGGAAGCCAATTGGCTCATTCCCGTGTGGGCAACATGCGAGCGAAACACTAAGGGAGGAGTCAAATGGTGCCGAGGGGCAGAATCGAACTGCCGACACCGTGATTTTCAGTCACGTGCTCTACCAACTGAGCTACCTCGGCACGAGGCAGAAAGAAAAATATAGCACACGGCCCTGCAGGCGACCAAGACGCGATCCCACTAGCGCGCAGCGATCGCGTCACTCCAACTCCAACACGACGTACAGCATTACCTGAGCACGTTGCACCTGCAGCACGCATGCGCCTGCCGCAGGTAGCGCGTCGACTCTCGTACGAAGGTCGGCGAGGTTGCCGACCGGCGTTCCGTTCAGCGCCACGATCACATCCCCTGCTTCGAGACCGCCTTCGCCAGGGGTTCCCGCAAGGAGCCCCGCAACCAGCACTCCGCCAGGGGCGCGCAGCCGTGGAAGCTGCTTGGCGACGGTGGCATCTATCCCGATACCCAGAACGCCCAAGCGTGCAATGAGGTTCTTGGTTGGGTGAACGAGGTCGGCAAACCGGGCGGGGTCGTCTGGACGCTCGGCGATGGCTGCGGTCGCCCGAAGCGTGGCACCCTTCCGCTGGACTTCGAGCGTCACGCGATCGCCGACGCGATGCGAGTACAGGTTCACGTCGAATTGGCGTGCGTTCTCCATCGGACGGCCATCGAGTGAGAGCACGACATCTCCCGGCTGTAGCTGCGCCGCCGCGCCGGGCCCGCCTGGCGCCACGTCCGCGAGAATGACGCCGCCTGTCTGCTCGAGGCCGAGGCCAGCCGCCATGGTGGGCGTGATGGTTTGAGCGAGCACGCCCAGCGTCCCCCGTCGCACGCGGCCCGTCGTCTGCAACTGCTCGAAGACCGTACGAACGATGTTGCTGGGCACTGCGAAGCCGACGCCTTCGTTCCCGCCCGACCGCGAGATGATGTACGTGTTGATGCCCACAACATGCCCTGAGGCGTCAACGAGAGGACCACCGCTGCTGCCGGGATTGATCGGGGCATCCGTCTGCACGTACACCATCGGGTCGTCTGGCGCCCGCTGTCGTCCGAGCGCGCTCACAACGCCCAGCGTGACCGAGTTCTCCAAGCCGAGGGGACTGCCGAACGCCATGACCAGATGTCCAGGGCCGAGCTCGTCCGAGTCCGCGAGTGGCAACGGCGACAAGCCCTTCTCGTCGATCTTCAGCACCGCAAGATCCGTCTCGCGGTCCAACCCGACGAGCGTGGCGTCGCGTATGGCCCCGGTCGGGCGAACAATCGACTGTCCGGCAGCGGCTGGCGGCGGCAGCACGACCCGCACGCGTCGGGCGTTGGCCACGACATGCGCGTTCGTCACGATGTAGCCGTCGGCGTGAAGAACGACGCCCGAGCCACCAGCCCGCTGGGTCGAGACCACGCCGGAAGCGCCCTCGCGCTCCGGCGTGGCGCCGTAGCCAGTGGCGAGGACCTGCACCACGCTGGGCGAGACGGCCGAGACCAGCTTCCCGAAACCTTGGCTGATCTGCGGCAAGCTTCGCGAAGCACCCTGGGACGAAGGGGGCGTCGATTGACTCGTCGGACCAGACGCAGGAGCCTCTTGCGCGGAGGCCGACGATGTAGCCGCCAGCAGGAGCAGGAGGCTTGCCGGCAGAAGTGGAATCTTGAAGGACCGAGTCGTGGAAGAGAACACGTCAAGATTATACGTGGTGATATCGTCACAAGCAGACGAGGTCGTCACGGTACCGCGACGCTGGTCAGCTGTGGCCGCACGACGTTCTCGAGCGGAGGATGCCCGCGCAGGTACGCGATCGTGGCGTCGCGAATAGCGGCTGCCTCGGGGTTGTCGCTCATCACGGCAACACCTTCCTTACCCAGCAGGTGCTCCTGGATGATGTGCGCGGCGCTTGCAACCGTGTAGCGCTGGTTCGCGTCGAGCGGTGCATCACCGATGTGCAACACATCGTCGCGAACCTGTGCCCCAGACAGATGAAGACGGACGACGCCGTCGTTCGCCGCGTCCAACATCTCAGTAATGCGAGCGCCTGGAGCGCGGACCACGACAAGGTGCTGGCGCGTATAACCTCCGAAGAGCTCATAGACATCGCTTACCCGCACGGGTCCTGGCGAGAGGCCGGACGGGTTCAGGCTGTAGAGGGCGCTCAGTCCGATGTCCGCGTTGGTGAAGGCCCGCACGGCGTCGGCTTGCAGCTGGCCGAGCGCGATCTCCTCGTGCTCCACTCCGTCGGCCGGAAGCGGCTCGAGGGCGCTGGTCAACTCCTCGTCGAGGTGTCTCTGGACCCGCTCGACAAACGGGTGATACGCGGCGCTGACGGCCGGGTCGTCCTCCTCGGATGCGGTCAAGGCGATCAGGGGTTGAGTCGGATACTCCCGCCCCAGCGGAGCCGACACGCCGTCGCGGCCCCACCACCGCCCGCCCTGTCCATTGATTGCAATGACCCCGGAGTCTTTGTCATCACGTCTGATCAGCAGGTCGATCCGCCCAAGATGTCCGGCGGCGGATCCAGTCTGGGCGATGAGTGTCTTGCCCACCCACACCTGCTGCTCGAGTCGCGTGTGGGAGTGACCACTCAGGATCACGTCGATACCTGGCACAGACGCTGCCAGCTCCCGATCTGTCTCTACACCGAGGTGCGTAAGCGCGACGACCACGTCCGCTCTTTCGAACTCGCGTAGTCGCGGGACCAGCACGCGTGCGGCCTCGATGGCATCGCGGAAGTCGATCCCTTCGATGGTGCGGGGCCACTGGATCTCCGGCGTGCGATGAGTGGTGAGCCCGAAGATCGCGATCCGAACGCCACCCGCCTCCTGGACGATGAAGGGTTGGAGGCCGCCCCAGGGCTCTCCCGAAGCAGCGTCGACGACGTTCGCCGAGAGAATAGGGAAGGCTGCGGCGGCGATCGCATTCCGAGCAATGCGCTGTCCCCAGTCGAACTCATGGTTCCCGGCAGCGGCCGCGTCGTATCCCGCCGCGTTCATTGCGGCAATAACGGGCCGACCCTCCAACAGCTTCTCCGCCGGGGTGCCATGGATGATGTCGCCACTGTCCAGCAACAAGACGTGCGGCATCTCCTTACGGATCCGCCGCGCCAACGTTGCAATGCCACGCGGCTCGCCGGGATAGATGATGCTGCCGTGAAGGTCATTCGTGTGCAGAAGGGTGAGGACGGTCGCCTCAGGAGGCTTACCGGTGCTGCCCGCGTCGCCTTCACCAGTCGCGGATCCCAGCAGGAGTGTCAGGGTCGTGAGGGCGATAAGTGACTTCGCGCTGAAGAGCCTCATGATGCGCTTGCAGGACCGAACCGCGGGGTTACACCGCACGATTATAACGAGGTGACATCGGCTCGGCCTGGTACAGTAACAATGTAGGGCCATATTGGAGACTTACCGGCTCGACCGACGAACGCTGCTCTTCCTGCTGCTTGCGGGCGTCGCGCAGCAACGCACGAGCTCAGCCACTCAGCATAGTAAGCGCCGCGGTTGGCCGTCTGCAGCGAGCGCGCAGGTCTTCCCGAAAACCGCACGCATCAAGTCCATCCGCATACTTCAGGAATCCGGGGCCAGACCGCGCTTCTCGCCAGATGGAAAGTTGGTGGTCTTCGACCGTTATGAGGGAGATGGCTTCGCTGATGTATTCATCTGCAACCTGCAGGGGGAGATCGTTGCCAGCCTCACCGATGGCCGCGAGGGCATCAACCAACGGCACAACGGGAACGCGCGCTTCGATCCGTCGGGACGATTCGTGGTGTTCACGTCTGAGTCGTCTCGCCACTTCGGTCGCCTGCTGAAGCCTCTCGGCGACCCGGGTGTCGGCCTGTATTCGAACTTCTACGCGACGGGCACGAAAGGGCGTCACTTTTGGCAGCTCACCGATATCCCAATCAAGCGGAGACTGACTGACCGCGTGCCGTCCTTCGCGTCGGTCAACCCCGTGTTCGGGCTCGACGGCCGAACGTTCGTGTGGACCGAGCGCTATGCGGAAGGGGGCCACCACAACTGGGGCAAGTGGCGGCTCAAGGCTGCCGACTTCATCGTCGAGGCCGGGCGTCCGCGCCTGCGGGATGAGCGCGTGCTCTTCACACCGGAGGAAGGAAACTACGTGACCGCGATGGGCTTCGTCGACTCGCGGCGGCTCTTGGTCGCCGGTAATCTGGATGGCCAGCACGAATATGGCATGGACCTGTACGTGCTGGAGGCAGCATCGGGGCGCTTCGTGAACCTGACCAACTCCCCGAGCTCCTGGGATGAGGATGGCGCGGTTGCACGCAATGGGCAGATTATCTACATGTCAAACCGCGATTCGCGGTATCGATTCGATCGCGCCCGTGGTGATTGGTTCGCTCAACCCGTGCAACGCGAGTACTACATGATGGATTCGAGTGGCAAGCGGACAGAGCGGCTCACGCGCTTCAACGACCCTGAGGCAGCGGAATACGTGGGCAAGCGCGTCCTGGTGGCCGCCTCCGATTTCAGCCCGGATGGCCGCTACTTGGCGGGAACGATGGGCGTGGATCAGGGACGCGGTCCCAAGCGGGAGGACGTCCGGCTGCAGGTGATCTTGCTCGAGCTCGCCAAACCGTTCAGCTAAACGGAGCCGCAGTCGACGTCCCGTCGGCTACCGCGTTTGCGGTGTACAGTGGAGCGCGTCTGTCGTGATCAGTTCGTTCAGGCCCACTCCGAAAGGGGGAGCGTTATGGCTCGGTGGCTGTTCCGGTGGGTGCGGTTGTTGTTCGCGGTCGCGGTCGTATCAGTCCTCGTAACGGGTCAGCCGCGCGCCGATAGCCTCGATCTCAGTCCCAATCTGCCGTCACATCAACCCGTCGGGACGAGAATCGTCTGGACGGCCAGCGCAACGGCGCCGGCGACGAGCAAGTACCAGTTCAGCATCGCCCACGAGACGGGCGACTACGTCATCGTCAGAGACTTTCAGGATGTGAACGCTTTCTCCTGGACACCGCTCGACGAAGGTGTGTTCTCAATCAGAGTAGTGGCCCGAGCTGGTCTCACACGGGTCGAGCGGGTGGCACCGTTCACGATCGTCTCACGCACAACGGGCTCGCGAGCCGTTGTGACGACGACGAGCCATCCGCTGGTTGCGCTCTATAACGTGCCGCCCTGCTCGGAGGGCAAGCGAGTGTTCGTGGAGCTCGCCGAGGAGGCCAGCTTCTCCTGGACGCGCACGAGCACCAAGGACTGCGTCGCGGATCGGAGCCTGAGCTTCTACGTTGCCGGGATGCGTCCTCAACAGACATATTGGATGCGGCACGCTGTCACTGAAGGCTTCGTGACGCTCAGGAGCCAGGTCACGCAGTTCACGACCGGCAGTTCGCCGATCACCATGCCAGGCATGGAGGTCCTGGATCCACCTGATCTGGAGACCAGCTCGCGGGAGGCCGTCGTTTTGCATGCCGTCCTCGACGCGGCCAGGCCGACCAGCAATTTCCCAATTGCCACCGATCTCGCAGGGCGCCTGATCTGGTACTACGATCGCCTCGCCGTTCGAGGAACCTTTGCCTACGTGACGCGCCCGGTGCCAGGCGGAAGCATGCTGATGTTAGCAGCGTGCTGCAATGGGCGGGACCATGTGCTCGTGGAGATCGACCTCGCCGGCAACACGATTCGTCAGACACCGATGTCGCGCATCAACGAGCAGCTTCGCGCGCGCGGCGACGAGGCGGTGCGTGCCCTGCATCATGACGCGGTCCGCTTCCCCAACGGTCAGACGCTCGTGCTCGGGATGCTCGAGCGGTCCGGCGTGCTCCCAGACCAGCCGATGCTCGCCGACATGGTGATTGCCCTCGACGCGAATCTGCAAGTAGCGTGGACTTGGAACGCATTCGATCACCTCGACACGAGCCGCGCAGCCGTGTTGAACGAGAACTGCCTCGCCGCATACGGGGCGGCTTGCGCCGCCTCGTCACCGTTCGCGCACGATTGGCTGCACTCCAACTCGCTGGCCTATGCGCCTGCGGACGGGAACCTCATCATCTCGATGCGGCATCAGGACTGGATCGTGAAGGTGGACTACCGCGACGGCATGGGCTCGGGCGACGTCATCTGGCGGCTCGGCCAGGACGGCGATTTCACGGTCGTTTCGCAGGATCCACATCCGTGGTTCAGCCACCAGCACGACGCGAGTTATATCAACCCCACGACGATCGCGGTCTACGACAACGGCAACACCCGGTGCGCCAACGCCGAGGGATCGTGCAATAGCCGTGGGCAGGTCTACGCTCTCGACGAGGCGCGCGGGATTGCCACGCTCCGCGTCAACGCAGACCTGGGCGTCTACTCGGACCGTCTCGGCAGCGCGCAGCAGCTATCGAATGGGAACTTTGCCTTCGGCTCGGGATCGGTGGAGGCCCGCTTCAGCGACCTGACGGAGCTCGGAGCCGGCAGTGGCGCCACCTTCGGTCTTCGCGCAGGGATTGCCGCCTACCGCACGCTTCGGCTCAGGAGTATGTATGAGTATTAAGGGATCAAGGGATCAAGGGATCAAGGGATCGAGGGATCGAGGGATCGAGGGATCAAGGGATCAAGGGATCGAGGGATCGAGGGATCGAGGGATCGAGGGATCAAGGGATCAAGGGATCAAGGGATCAAGGGAGCTGCTCCGGTAGGGAGAACGTAAACAGCGTTTGGCCCGCGGCGATGGTGACCATTTGTCGGCCGTCGACCTCGAAGGTGACGGGCGCCGCGATAATCCGCCCGCCGAGCGACGAGCTCCAGAGCTCGCGGCCCGTGTGGGCGTCGAGCGCGTAGAAGATCGTGTTGTTGCCGGCGAAGACCAGGCCTCCGGCGGTCGAGAGCACCCCACCCATATCGCCCTTGTCGTCCTCTGGCAAGCGGTACTCCCACTTCAGCGCACCATCGAGCGCGTCGAGAGCCCGCACTGCCTTGTACCACGGCAGGTGCGGCACCTGCTGGGTGGCGCCGCCCAGGAACAGCTCGCCCTGGACCCATGGCGCGTCGTCCTGGAAGAACAGGTTCGGGCGCTCGAGCACCGGCACATAGACGAGACGGGTCTCCGGGCTGAACGACGGCGACCACCAGTTGGTGCCGCCCGTGACGCCCGGATACACGAGGGGGCCTTGCTCGCTTGGCCGTGCGTCCGGCCGTACCTGCGGACGCCCAGCTTGATCGAGGCGCACGGCCCAGTTCTGCCTCGCAAACGGCGTCCCGTGCAGATAGTCGCCCGTCTCGCGATCGAGCACGTAGTAGAAGGCGTTTCGATTGGCCCAGAGCAGGAGACGTCGTCTCACGTTTCCCAGGTCGAGATCGGCCAACATCGGAATCTGCGCGGCCCCCCAGTCGTGCTCGTCGTGAGGCGTGAACTGAAAATGCCAGCGTACTTCTCTCCGCGTGTTGGGAGTTGGACCGCCCAGGCGAGCTTCAACTGGGTCACGTTTCCCGCTGTCATCTCCGTCAGCCGGCTGTGTCGCCCGCCGTGATATGCACCGGAGTAGGTCAGCCAGTTGCCTGGCTCCGCGTCGGTGCGGAGGAGGCGGTTGCCGCTCACCGTCGGCGTTGCACGTCGCGACGCCTCGAGCTCGGCACGTCGGGGAGCAGCCTCGGCAGCCGTGAGCGATCGCACGTATGTGACGAGCTGCCAGACCGATTCGTCCGATAGCTGCTGCGGCGGCATCGCTGTTCCAGGCACGCCGCGGCTGATGCTACGGAAAAGACCCCAATCGCTCGAGCCCGGCTTCGCAACCACGCCGGCGAGCGCCGGTCCGGTTCCG
>WHTT01000056.1:9158-41936 GCA_009377605.1 Luteitalea sp. | reverse complement strand
GTCACCCTGTCACCCTGTCACCCTGTCACCCTGTCACCCTGTCACCCTGTCACCCTGTCACCCCGTCACCCCGTCACCCTGTCACCCCGTCACCCTGTCACCCCGTCACCCCGTCACCCCGTCACCCCTGTCACCCCGTCACCCGGCCCTACCTTCTCAGGAAACTTTCACATCGATCTGCCGAGGCTTGGCTTCATCCTTGCGCGGCAGGGTGATGGTCAACACGCCATCCCTGAAGTCGGCGGCCACCTTCTCGGAGTTCACCGTCGACGGCAGCGAGAACGAACGGCTGAATCCACCGTGCGCGCGCTCGATTCGATGGTACTGACCGTTCTTCACCTCGTGCGAGCGCTTCCGCTCCCCCTTCAGGGTCAACGTGTTGTTCTCGATGCTCAAGGTGATGTCTTCCTTGGCTACACCGGGCAGCTCCGCCTTCAGTACGACGTTCTGATCATCGTTCTCGTAGACGTCCACAGCCGGGAGCCAATCACCACGGCTCATCACATCGTCGTCCGATCGCCGTCCGGAGATGTCGTCGAACACGCGATTGAGCCGTTCGTGCACCGTTGCAAATTCGCGAAATGGATCGAAACGCACAATAGCCATTTATGACCTCCTTTTACACGGAACGGACCTGCGTCCCGGGCACCCGCATCTCTCGCGCCTCGAAGCCCGCGCGAGCGCCGGGTCGTTTTCCAAGTTCAGATGATAGCACAATATTAGTCCACGTAAAGCATACAATATGCGTCGATTACACTCATATATGTCGGACCAGTTCGCTCGCACGCGAACCTCGCCCTTTAAAACCTCGAACCGCGAACCCTGAACCTCGAACCCTCTGTATGATTAGGCGTGATGCTGCCCTTTCCTGAAGTCACTGAGCTCGCAGAGGAGGTTCGGCGGCTCTTCGACGAACTGGAACGGCCCCACACCGCCGCCTGGCGGTCGTCGGCTGGGGTCTACTCCCCTCCCCTGGATGTCATCGAACGCCACGACACGATCGAGATCTACCTCGACTTGGCGGGCGTCGCGGTCGAAGACGTGCGCGTCCTGTTCAAGGCCGGTACGCTGGTGGTTTGTGGCTGCAAGCGCCCTCCAGCGGGTGGGCAACCGACGGCCACGACCTTTCATCTGGTCGAGCGTGCCTACGGGCGCTTCGCACGTGCGGTGCGTATCTCGACGGCGATCGACATCCGGCGGAGCCGTGCCACGCTCGTGGCCGGCGAGGTCCGAATCGTGGTTCCCAAGCTCGAGGAGCGACGCGGCCAAGAGTTCGTCATTCCCGTAGAAAAGGGGTAAGCGGCAAGGGGCACAGGGCGAGGGGCGACGAGGGAGGGCAAGGGAACTGGATGCGGTTGTTGTTCATTGGTGACATTTTCGGCAAGCCGGGGCGCCAACTCCTCAAGCCTGCGGTCCCCCGACTGGTTCAGCAGCATGAGATCGACCTGGTTATCGCGAACGTCGAGAACGCCGCGGGCGGTTCCGGGATCACGCCGGAGACCGGCGCCGAGATTCTGGCGGCGGGCGTGGCGGTGATGACATCCGGCAACCACGTCTGGGACAAGCGCGAGGCAATTCAGTACATCGGCATCGAGCAACGATTGATTCGGCCCGCCAACTATCCACGCGGCGTGCCGGGGTTCGGCTCGTGCGTGGTCCACACCCCGAGTGGCGACCCGGTTGGCGTGCTCAACTTGATGGGTCGCGTGTTCATGCTGAGCATCGACGACCCCTTTCAGGCAGCGCTCGCAGAGATCGAGCGCCTCCGAGCGGAGACGTCGGTCATCGTCGTCGACTTCCATGCAGAAGCGACATCCGAGAAGATTGCAATGGGTTGGCACCTGGATGGACGCTGCACGGCCGTGCTCGGCACACACACGCATGTGCAGACCGCCGACGCTCGCGTCCTGCCCGGCGGAACCGCGTACATCACGGATGTCGGGATGACCGGGCCGCACGACTCGATCATTGGTGTCGAGAAGTCGGCTGCGCTCGGCCGTTTTCTCAACGCGATGCCCGCACGGTTCGACGCTGCCACGGGCGATCCGCGGCTGCACGCGGTGATCGTCACCACCGAGCCTGCGACCGGACGCGCGCTGACGATCGAGCGCCTGAGCCTGACCAAAGCAGAAATCGGCGGCCTGACGTGACCACGCTGTTCGATCTGCCATTCGAGGACGAGCCGCGCGAGCCTGCGGCACCGCCGCCGGTACAACAGCGGACCCGCCGTGTGCTGACGGTCCGTGAGCTGACCCAGCAGATTCGCGTCCGTCTGGAGGGTGCGTTTCGCGACGTCTGGGTCGAAGGAGAGCTCTCCAACTGCCGGCTCTGGACGACGGGGATCCTCTACTTCACGCTCAAGGATGATGACGCGCAGGTTCGCGGCGTCATGTTCCGGACGGCCGTGCGGTTTCTCCGATTCAAGCCACGAGACGGCATGCGCGTGCTCGTACGCGCCGGCGTCGGCGTCTACGAGCCCAGGGGCGAGTACCAGCTCATCGTCGAGGAAATGGAGCCGAAAGGCGTCGGCGCCCTGCAGCTGGCTTTCGAGCAACTCAAGAAGAAGCTCGAAGCCGAGGGGCTCTTCGACGCGTCACGCAAGCGCCCCTTACCGTTGCTGCCGCGCAAGATTGGAATCGTGACCTCGCTCGACGGCGCCGCGCTGCGCGACATGCTCAAGGTGCTCCGACAGCGACATGCGGCCGTACGCGTCGTCATCAGGCCGGCGCGTGTGCAAGGCGCCGGCGCCGCAGAAGAGGTCACCCGCAGCCTGCGCCAGCTCGCACGCCATGGCGACGTCGACGCCATCATCGTCGGTCGCGGCGGCGGTTCCATCGAGGATCTGTGGGCATTCAACGAAGAGGCTGTCGCGCGCGCCATCGCCGCCTGCCCGGTGCCGGTCATCTCCGCTGTCGGCCATCAAGTGGACTACACGATCGCCGACTTCGTCGCGGACGTCCGTGCGGCGACGCCCTCCAATGCCGCCGAGATCGTCGTTGCGCGAAAGGACGAGTTCTGTCAGCGGATTGACCGGTTGGTCGAGCGCATGCGCGCGCACGTGGACCAGGGCCTCAACCTGCGTCACCGGACGCTGTACGACGTGGCGACGCGGCGCGGGTTCATGCGCGTGCGGACGCGCCTGGCCTCTTCGGCCCGGCGCGCCGGCGAGGCCGCGCACGCCTTGCGCCACGTCCTGCGCGCCCATCTCTCGCAACGGCGGGGGACGCTCCACGAGCTGCGTTTGCGGCTCGAAGCGCAGGATCTCGGCCGGCGACTCCCGCATGCGCGGCGCCGACTGCACGTGGCCGAGACGAAGCTGCGCGCCACGCTCGACCTTCGTCGCCAGCGCGCCGACGGTCGTCTCCGGACGGCCGCTGGCAGACTCGACACGCTGAGCCCGCTCAGCGTGCTCGCACGCGGCTTCGCGCTGTGCTGGAGCGCGGACCGTTCCGTCCTGTTGCGCGATGCCCGCGCGGTCACGGCGGGCGACGAGGTTCACGTGCAGTTGCAGCACGGCGCGTTGGCGTGCCGCGTGGAGACGAGTCAACCCGATGATCGAGAGGACGAAACCGCGTAGCGCAGCACGCGAGGGACGCCGTACCCCCACGGGTACGTACCAGGAAATGTAGAGACCTCACGGGTTGGAGATCGCCATGACTGACGAAGTGAAGGACTTCGAGACGGCGCTCGCGGAGCTCGAGGGCATTGTCAAGACGCTCGAGGAGGGCGACCTGTCGCTCGAGCGGTCACTGCAGCTCTTCGAGCGCGGCGTGCAGCTATCGCGTTATTGCCACCAGCACCTCGAGGAGGCGGAGCGACGCATCGAGATCCTCACCGAGCGCGGCGAGCTTCGCGAGGCACCGCCCGCGCTGGGCCTGGATGCCGACGGTCCACGCTCTGGGTCCCGCACGTGAGCTGGTGATGCGCGAGGCCGAGACGCTCGACGGCTTCATCGAGAGCGCGCGCCGTGAGGTGGACGCGGCGCTCGATCAGTGGCTCCCACGTGAGCGGCTCGCACAGTCTGGAGCGCCGAGCTCGCCAGGCGTCGTCGAGGCGATGCGCTATAGCCTCTTTGCCGGCGGCAAGCGGTTCCGGTCGGTGCTCGCCTTGGCGGCTGCCGATGCTGTGGCAAGCGCTTACGATGACGCACGACAGCTGGCGCTCCCGGCGGCGTGTGCGCTCGAGATGATCCACACCTACTCGCTGATCCACGACGACCTGCCGGCGATGGACAACGACACCCTGCGCCGCGGTCGCCCGACGGCACATGTGGTCTACGGGGAAGCGCTAGCCATCCTCGCGGGGGATGCCCTGCTGACGGAAGCGTTCGGGCTGCTCGCGCGCGAGCCGGCGGTTGGCGTCGCCGCCGTCCACACGCGCAAGCTGCGCACGATTGGGCTCATCGCCTCCGCCGCCGGGGCGCTCGGCATGGTCGGGGGGCAGGTGCTCGATCTCGAGCTCGAGGGGCGGCCGCCTCAAACGGACGAGGCGACGGGACTTCTCAGCGATCTGCACGCGCGCAAGACGGGCGCGCTCATCCGGGCAGCGGCCAGTGCTGGTGCGCTCATGGCCGGTGCCGCCGAGGAGCAGCTCGTCGCCATCGATGACTACGCCGCTCAGCTCGGCCTGTGCTTCCAGATTGTTGACGATGTGTTGGATGTCGAGGGGGCGGCGGAAGATTTGGGCAAGACGGCTGGGAAGGACGCCGCCGCCGGCAAGCTGACGTATCCGGCCGTCTACGGCCTCGAGGAGTCGAAGCGCCTCGCCCGCTCTTGCGTCGAGCAGGCGCACGCCGCCCTCGCCCGGGAGGGCCTCGCTGGCCACCTGCCCGCCTTGGCAACGTGGATCAGGGAAAGACGGAAATAGAGTGGGGCCCCTTGATCCCTTGACCCCTTGATCCCTTGATCCCTTGATCCCTTGATCCCTACGTCTATGCCCAGACTCCGCTTGGACACGCTCCTCGTGAACCGGGGGCTCGCGGCGTCGCGAGAACGGGCCCGGGCAATGGTGCTCGCCGGGCGCGTCCGTGTGAAAATGCTGCCGCAACCGAAGCCGGGGGCGTTGGTCGACGAGCAGGTGGAGATCGAGCTGCTCGGGCCCGATCACCCGTATGTGAGCCGAGGCGGTATCAAGCTCGCGCACGCACTCGATGCGCTCGGCCTGATCGTCGAGGGACGCGAGGCCCTGGATATCGGCGCATCCACCGGCGGTTTCACAGATGTTCTGCTACGTCGCGGCGCAACGGCGGTCGTCGCGCTCGACGTCGGCCATGGCCAACTCGACTGGCGGCTGCGCAACGACCCGCGCGTCTTCGTCGTCGAAGGCGTGAACGCCCGCGCGCTGACGCCGGGCCAGCTTCCCGACCATCGTCGCAGCTTCGATATCGTCACAATTGATGTAGCCTTCATCTCGCTCCGATACATACTGCCAGTCGTGCCTCCGTTGCTCCGGCTCGGCGCAAACGTCCTCGCGCTCGTCAAGCCGCAATTCGAGGCGGGACGTGCAGAGGTTGGGAGCGGCGGCGTCGTGAGGGATCCGGCGATCCGGCTGCGGGTGGTCGACGAGGTCACGCGCGCGGCAGCCGATCTCGGCCTGCGGACATGCGGCACCGTGCCTTCGCCGATCACGGGGGCCGAGGGCAATGTCGAGATCTTCGTTCACCTGCGCGCGGGGTCCAATGACAGGGCAGCAAGTGATGGCTGAGACAGGTACCACCACGAGCCCGAGGAAGATCCAACGTGTTGGCCTCGTGGCCAAGCCTCACCTGGAAGAGGCGATTGGCGTGCTCGCCGACATCGTCAACTGGCTCGAGGCGCGCGGCTGGAGCGCCCTGTTCGACGCTCCGACGGCGGCGCTATGCGGTTCAGTGCACGCGACGCGGGTCGTCGACGACGACGACCGCTTTCCTCACGAGGTAGACCTCATCGTGGTCCTGGGCGGCGACGGGACACTGCTCGCGACAGCCAGCCGCATTGCGCGCGCCGACGCGGACATTCCCATTCTGGGTGTGAACTTCGGCAGTCTCGGCTTCCTGACCGAGGTCACCTTGGGCGAGCTGTACGGGGCGCTCGAATTGGCATTGGCCGGGCAGACCGCCGAAGATCCGCGCCTCATGCTCGAAGTACGGATCGAGGCGTCCGATGGCAATCGTGGCCCTTGGATCGCCCTCAACGACATCGTGATCACGCGCGGCGCCCTACCTCGCATGATCGACCTCGACGTCATGGTCGACGGTCAACCCGTGGCGCGCTTCAAGTCCGACGGCCTCATCGTTGCGTCGCCTACTGGATCCACGGCGTACAACCTCTCGGCCGGCGGTCCCATCGTTCATCCGTCGGTGCCGGCGATCGTGCTTACGCCGATTGCGCCGCACACTCTGACCAACCGGCCCGTCGTGATACCGGGAAGGTCGACGGTCCGCGTACAGGGGCGCAAGGAGTCGATGACGGATGCTCGGTCGGACATCTACGTCACCGTCGACGGGCAAACCAGTGTGCCGTTGCCAGCGGGCAGCGTTGCGACCGTGACCGCCGCGCCCAAGCTGCTGCGGCTCCTACGGCCGACGGCCCGCACCTATTTCGACGTGCTCCGCGAAAAGCTGAAGTGGGCGGAGCGGTAGCTAGCCTTTCCCTCGGCGTTCCCGGAAGTAGCGAACCTGGTACTCCCGGACGTTCTTGTTGTGCTCATCGAGGGTGTGCGCGAAGACATGGGACCCGTCGTTCCGGCTGACGAAGTACAGGTAATCGACAGACGCGGGTTCGAGCGCGGCGGTCAGTGATGCGCGGCCGGGGGCTGCGATGGGCCCCGGTGGCAAGCCCGGGTACTTGTAGGTGTTATACGGCGAGTCGAGACGCAAGTCGGCTCGTGAGAGATTGCCCTCGTAACGCCCGGTCTTGGTGAGCGCGTAGATGATTGTCGGGTCGGAATAGAGACCGATCCCTTTCTGGAGTCGATTCGCAAAAACGGCTGCGACGAGTGAACGCTCGTGATCCTGGCCGGTCTCCTTCTCGACCATCGACGCCAGCGTTACCAGCTCACGCACGGTCTGCCCGCTCCCGCTCACCCGCGCGCGCATGCGATCGTCGAACACCGCCTTGAACCGTCCGACCATCTGATTCACGAGCTCTCGCGCATCGACACGCCGCGGCAGGTTGTACGTGTCGGGAAACAAGTAGCCTTCGAGATCCCGTGCGTCAGGATCGAGATCGCGAATGGGTGTTGGATCAGAAGCCGCTTCCAGGAAGTGCTGTTCGGCCCCAAAGCCTTTCGCGTTGAAAAGCGTCGCCATCTCGGCAATCGTCAGCCCTTCGGGTATCGTGAGCGGGCGCAGGTAGACGTCCCCCCGCGCTAGCTTGTCGACGACCTCCAGCATCGAGGCTGGTCGACCGAAGCGGTATTCGCCTGCCTTGAGGGCCCGGCCGCGCGCGCCGAGCCGGACCGCCACACGAAAGGCAATCCGATCGCGGACCACGCCACTCTCGACGAGGCGGTCGCCGATGGCACGCTGTGAGCTGCCCGCCCGGATGTCGACGAACTGCTCATCCGCAGCGTAGCCCTTGTAGGGCGTCACCACACGATAGGCGATGACACCCAACAGCACGCCAACCGCGGCAAACACGAGAAGTGTGAGCAACAACCAACGACGCATCGATCTCCATTCCCCACTGCACGCCAGGCCGCGGCTCAGGACTCGGCCCGTTGGTCCAGGTACTCCTGGAGAATAACGGCTGCCGCCGCCGCATCGAGCCGGGCCTTCCGACGGCGCCAGTCCTTCTCACGCTGGGCCAGCAGACTCTCGGCTTCGACGCTCGTGAGGCGCTCACCACAGAGCGCGATCGGCACCGAGACCTGTCCCCGCAGCTCTGCGACGAACTTGAGCACGCGCGCGGTCTGGTCGTTCGGGCTGCCGTTGAGACGGAGCGGCAGCCCCACGACAATCGTCGTCAAACCCTCCTCCTCACCGATGAGGCGGGCGACCAACGCCACGACCTGTGGGAGGGCGTTCCCGTGCAGGACCACGAGCGGCCGGGCAATGGTCCCCGACGGGTCGCTAATGGCGACTCCGGTCCGCTTCTGCCCGACGTCCAGACCGAGGACTCTCATCATCACCGATTCTTGTACAATAGAGCGCAGCGTCCACGGCAGCCAAATGCGTAAAGGCGACTTCCCGGTGGCGCACCTGAGCTGTTATGTCTTCCCGCACGCGTCTGACAATCGTTCTCCTCTCGATGCCCCTGATGGTGTTTGCCGTCGTGGGCGGCTGGCTCGGACGTCACGCCTCCGCGAGAGAAAATACGTTCCAGCATCTCCGGGTGTTCGAGGATGTGGTCTCCCTCATCGTAAACAACTACTTCGAGGAGGCGAACACCGAAGAGGTCCTGGACGGTGCGATGCGCGGCCTCGCCGAGGGGCTCGATCCAGATTGCGCCTACTTGACGCCCGAGCAAGCGCGGCAGCTCGAGAACGGCGACGCGGCGCCAGACGGCACGACCGGGATAGAGCTGACGCGCCAGTTCTACCTGCGTGTCGTGGCGGTGCGCGATAGATCGCCGGCCGCGAAGGCGGGCCTCCGAACCGGCGATTACGTCCGCGCCATCGATGGAAAATCGACACGCCCGATGTCGGTGTTCGAGGGCCGGCAGCTGCTGGCCGGCGCGGTCGGCTCCTCGGTCAAGCTGACGGTTCTACGCGGCAGCGCTGCAGAGCCGCACGACGTCGCGCTGACCCGGGCCAAGCAGCCAGCCGTGGAAGTGACGGCACGCATGCAAGCTCCAGGCGTTGGATACCTGCGCATCGCAGCGTTTGGACCGCAGGTAGCCGATGAGGTCGCAGCGGGCATCGAACAGCTCAAGGGTCAGGGGGCGACTCGGCTCATCGTCGACGTCCGTCATACGGCGGAGGGCGAGCCGGAGGCCGGCATCGACGTCGCGCGCCTGTTCGTGAAGAGCGGCACGCTCGGCATCAAAGAGGTGCGGAACGAGCCCAAGACCACCTATAGCACGCGTGAGGGCGATGGAAGCGTGACCTGGCCGGTGGTGCTGCTCGCCACGAACGGGTCATCGAGCGCGGCTGAGACGTTTGCCGCGGCGCTGGTGGGCAACAAGCGCGCGACGCTAATCGGCGAGCACACGCTGGGACGCGCCGGCCTCCAAAAGCTCGTCGCGTTGCCAGACGGCAGTGGCCTCTGGCTCACCTATGCGCGCTTCCTCGATCCCGCTGGCAAGCCCATTCACGGTGAAGGGCTCGAGCCGCAGGTCGAAGTCGACGAGCCGGACGTCGAGTTCGGCCAGGAGGCGCCCACCAAGGATCAGATTCTCGAGAAAGGGCTCGAGCACCTGTCGAAGACGGAAAAGCGGGCGGCCTAGGACGTCTCGCCGAGGCACGATGGTAGGGCGCGCTCGCCGAGCGCGCCGTCACGGACGCCGTCGGCGAAGCGTCCTTACCTAATCCTAGTGCCCGCGGCTCACTCCGCGTCCACCATCGCGCGCAGTCGTGCCACCACATCCTCCCCTGCGAAGTGAAGCGTCTGCCAGCCGAGTTGGGCAGCCACGTCGACGTTCTCGCGGCGATCGTCGACGAAGAGGGCGCGCGCGGGCGCCACGTTCAGGCGGTCCAGACACGCCTGGTAGATCGCCGGATCCGGCTTCACGATGCCGAGCTCATACGACACGACGACGGTATCGAACCATTCGTCGAGCGCACGCTCGGCGCGGAGGCGCGCCATGACTTCTGGGATGCCGTTCGACAGCATCCCCACGCGTCTCCCGCGCGCTCGGAACCTGCGTGCGATCTCCCACACCTCTTCGCGGTAGACCAGCCAGGACTGGACGTCCAGCTCGACGAGCTGCGAGACGAACCCATCGTCCCCGCCTTCGCTCGCCAATGGCGAGCTTCGGCGAGGCCTCGCCGAATAGACAGCGGAGGGGGGAAGCTCGCCGGAGGCGAGCGAAGGCGGCGCGAGATCGTGGAGGACGCGTTCCCAGTACACCGCGGCCGGAAGCCCAAGGTCGTAGTCACGACGGTATCGCCAGTACGCCTCGTGCCAGCGCTCGGCGGTGGCCGACACGGAGCGCATCATGGTCTCGACGATCGTCGCGGGCTGGTCGCAACAGAGCACGCCGCCGTAGTCGAGAACGAGCGCATCGACGTTCACCATTGCCTCATCTTACTCGGACGCAGCGCGAGGGCTCATCGCCGCTGGTCGCGCGCGTGCGCTCCACACGCCATGCGATGCGCACGCACCTGCAAAATGTCGCGATTTTTCGGCCTCTCACGACTGATTCCTGCTTGACAGCCCGAGATCGCTCGCGTATAAGCGATGGACACGACTGCGGTGGCGCCGTGCGCGCGTGAGACAAACCGCAAGGAGGCTCCATGAACAAGCAGGATCTGATCGCCAAGATTGCGAAGGACACTGGCATTACGAAGACCGCTGCGGCAGCGGCCCTTGACTCCTTCTTCGAGGGCCTCAAGAAGTCGCTGAAGAAGGGTACCGCGGTGACGTTCGTCGGCTTCGGCACGTTCAAGACCGCTCAGCGCAAAGCGCGGACCGCGCGCAACCCCCAGACCGGAGCAACCATCAAGATTCCAAAGCGGCGCGTCGTGCGGTTCACGCCTGGCAAGGCGTTGAAGTCGGCGATCAACTGACATTCCGCGCGCGCCTCTGACGAACGAGATGGTGGGGCCGAGAGCCAAGCCGGCGAGGCGGTGCGCCGCTCCCGGCTCCCACCGTGACGACCTGCGCCGGGCAGCGCCCCTGCAACCGGTTCTGCCGACCTCCCCACGTCACCCAGCACCCAGAGAGCTTAACCAGGTGTCTCCGTACGTAGCGCAGGCCTTCAGGCCTGCCCATCGGACAGGCATGGTAATGGTGCGGCCGCAGGCAGGCCTAAAGGCCCGCGCTACAATTGACGCGCCTCGCGGCCGGCTGTTATCATGAGCGGTCGCGCAAGGGCTTGTACTCCAAGCTGTAGGCGCGTAGCTCAGTGGTTAGAGCGCCTGCTTGACACGCAGGAGGTCGGCGGTTCGAGTCCGCCCGTGCCTACCAATCCATTGATACTCAGGCGCGGACGCCTCGGCGAGGCGTCCCTACCACGGCGATGGGAGGGCGCGTTCGCCGAACGCGTCGTCGGCCCCTAGGAATCTTGGCGCGCGTAATACCGCATGGCTCACCTCACCGTCACGCTTCCCGATGGCTCCGTCCGCAGCGTGCCCTCCGGTACTGTTGTGCACGACCTCGCCGCCACGATTTCACCGCGACTGGCTGCCGACGCCCTCGTCGCGTCGGTCGACGACCGCCTCGTGGATCTGACGTATCCGCTCGAGGCCGACGCGACGGTTCGCTTCATCACGCCAGATCAGCCCGAAGCGCTGATGGTGTATCGGCACAGCACGGCGCACCTGCTCGCAGCCGCGGTGACCGCGCTCTTTCCCGAAGCGCAGTGTGGGATCGGCCCGGCCACCGACGAAGGGTTCTTCTACGATTTCGTCGTGTCGCGGCCGTTCGTGCCTGCCGACCTCGCGGACATCGAGACGAAGATGCGTGAGCTCGCGGCTCAGGATCTCGCGTTCGAGCGACAGATGTGGCCGCGCCAGGAAGCCATCGACTTCTTTCGAGCTCGCGGCGAGCCACTGAAAATGGAGCTGATCGAGGAGAAGACGGCCGGACAACGCGAGGTCTCCTGCTACCCGATCAAGGATCGTCAGACGTTCGTCGACTTCTGCGTGGGCCCGCACGTCCCGTCGACCGGCCGGCTCGAGGCGTTCAAGCTGCTCTCGACCTCGAACGCGTACTGGAAAGGCGATGCGCGCAACCAGCCCATGCAGCGCATCTCTGGGACGGCGTTCCCGTCACGCGCGGCGCTCGACGCGCATCTGCATCGGCTCGAAGAGGCCAAGAAGCGAGACCATCGCAAGCTAGGCAAGGAGCTCGGGCTGTTCACGTCTCATCCGTGGGCGCCGGGCGCCGCCTTTTGGCTGGCGAAAGGGACGACGCTCTACAATCTGCTCGCCGCGTACATGCGTGAGGTGCTCGTCCCTGAGGGCTATATCGAGATCAAGACGCCGCTCATCTTCAACAAGGCGCTCTGGGAAACGTCTGGCCACTGGGACCACTATCGCGACAACATGTTCCTCATCGAGGCCGAAGAGGAGCAGATGAGCGTCAAGCCGATGAACTGCCCCGGCCACTTCCTGGTGTTCGCCAGCGAGGGACGGAGCTACCGCGATCTGCCGCTGCGCTTCTACGAGCAGACGCCGCTCCACCGCAAGGAGGCGTCCGGTGTGCTCTCGGGATTGACACGCGTTCGACAGTTCTCTCAGGACGATGCGCATTGCTTCCTGACCGAGGAGCAGATTCGCGAGGAGATCGAGCGGCTGCTGCGGCTCATCCAGCGCGTGTACGGCGACTTCGGCTTGAGCTATGCGGTCAAGCTGTCGACGCGGCCCGAAGACTTCCTCGGTGAGGCTGGCTCGTGGGACCGCGCCCAGGAGCAGCTCGCCCACGCGCTCGATGCGGCCGGACAGCCCTTCACGCGTGCGGCGGGTGAGGGTGCCTTCTACGGCCCCAAGATCGACGTCGACGTCACCGATGCGATCGGCCGCAAATGGCAGTGCGCCACGATCCAGCTCGATTACGAGATGCCGCGCCGGTTCGACTTGAAGTACATCGGCGCCGACAACGCCGAGCACCGCCCCGCGGTGATCCACCGTGCGATCGTGGGGAGCTTCGAGCGTTTCATCGCGCTGCTCATCGAGCACTATGCGGGGGCCTTCCCGCTGTGGCTTGCGCCGGTACAGGTCCTGGTGTTACCTATCTCGGACAAGCACGTCGAGTACGCGCGGCAGGTTCATGCAACGCTCGAACGGGCGGAGCTCCGCGCGGGCCTCGACGATCGAACCGAGAAGATCGGGTACAAGATCAGGGAGGCGCAGCTCCAGAAGGTGCCGTACATGCTCGTCGTCGGCAACCGGGAGGCGGCGGAGCGCACCGTGGCGGTCCGCAGCCGCAGCGAGGGTGATCTCGGCAGCTTTTCCGTCGACGAGCTCGTCGGACAGCTTCGGGAGGAGAGCGCCAGTAAGGGTCAGCGCATACTGTCGAGTGTGCAGAGCTGATCGAGACGCAAACGGGCCGCTGAAATAGGACGGCCGTCACCGAGGAGGAAGCGCCATCGCGTTCAGGCCTGGTATGCGAGCACCCCGGCGAGACACTCGCGCGAGGGTAAACGAGCGCATCCGTACACGTGAGGTGCGCGTCATTGACGAGAATGGACAGCAGCTCGGCATCATGCCGCCGCAACAGGCCGTCGCGCTTGCACGTCAGCGCGGGCTGGACCTCGTCGAGGTCGCGGCGACGGCCACACCACCGGTCTGCCGGATCACCGATTACGGCAAGTATCAGTACAACGAGCAGAAGCGACAGCGCCAAGCGCGACAACACCAGAAGACGATCGAGATCAAGGAGATCAAGTTCCGTCCCAAGGTGAGCGAGCACGACTATCAGTTCAAGAAGAAGCACGTCGAGCGCTTCTTGCACGACGGCGACAAGGTCAAGGCCACGATCTTCTTCCGCGGGCGGGAGATGGCCCACCCCGAGATCGGCCGGCGAATCCTCGAGCGCCTGGTTCAGGAGCTGGCCGAGACTGCCGTCATCGAGACGGCGCCCCGGATGGAAGGCAACCAGATGCACGCGCTGCTCGGCCCGCGCGCTCCCGCGCGGAAGTCGGCGGAGTCATAACCGCGCACCAACGCGTACGCGAAGGAACGAGCGATCATGCAGAAGGCAAAGGGCCGCTCCAAGCTCAAGACGCACAGAGGGGCGGCCAAGCGATTCAAGACATCGGCACGCGGCAAGGTCATGCGAAACACCGCGTTCCATCGGCATCTCCTCACCGGCAAGCCGCAGCACCGGAAGCGGCAGCAGCGGGGCGCGCGCGAAGTGTCCCCGTCTGACGCCGCGCGCATCAAGCGCATGTTGCCGTACGAATAAATGAGGGTCTGAAAGGCGACCGTAGTAGCGCAGGCCTTTAGGCCTGCCAGCAGCACGCGGACAAGGCCACTGCAGGCCTAAAGGCCTGCGCTACGGCTTTGATCGCCATCACGAGGAACGACAATGCGAGTAAAGCGAGGCTCACACCGGCGCCAGACGCGAAAGAAGACGCTGTCGCTGGCCAAGGGGTACTTCGGCGGAAAAAGCCGCCTCTATCGATACGCGAAGGAGGCGGTTGAGCGAGCGGGACGGTTTGCCTACATCGGACGCCGCCGCAAGAAGCGAGACTTCCGCCGACTCTGGGTGATCCGCATCAACGCCGCGGCGCGCGAGAACGGTCTCAGCTACGGCCAGCTCATCGCCGGTCTCAAGTCCGCCAACGTGCCGCTCGACCGCAAGGTGCTCGCCGACTTGGCAGTCAAGGATCCGCAGGCGTTTGCCGCGGTCGCAAGCCTCGCCAAACAGGCGCCTCGGGCTCCAGAAGCTTCCGCGTAGGTCGCGATGGTGGACCGGGCGGCGATCGAGCACCTGCGGGCGACGTACTCGGATCAGTTGGCGCGCGCCGCGACGATCGCAGACCTCCAGGCGCTACGCGACCGATTCCTCGGGCGAAAACAGGGCCTCGTCACAGCGCTGTGGCGCGAGATTGCCGGCGCTCCGCCGGACGACCGCCGCGAGCTCGGACGACTGGCCAACGAGCTCAAGGCACACATCGACGCGACGCTCGGCGAGCGCCGCCGCACGCTGTCAGCGGACAAGCCTTCCGCGCCCGCGCTCGATCTCACCCTCCCCGGCCGTCTGCACGTTCGCGGCGCTCGTCACCCGCTCAGCTCACTGCTCGAGCGTATCGAGCGGATCTTCGCGCGCATGGGCTACGAGATTCTCGACGGTCCGGAAGCCGAGGACGATTACCACAACTTCGAAGCGCTCAACATGCCGCCGGAGCATCCCGCGCGAGACATGCAGGACACCCTGTATCTCGCGCAGCCGCTCGATCGTCGGGACGATCGCGCCGCGTACACGGAGGTTCGAGGTTCGAGGTTCGAGGTTCGAGGTTCGAAGGGGGCGGGGCCGGCAGCGGCCTCTACGCCCGAACACCGAACGTCCCAACTGGCAACGGTGCTCCGCACGCACACGTCGTCGATGCAGATTCGATACATGGAGACGCACCAGCCGCCGGTGCGGATCATCGCACCCGGCCGCGTCTACCGGCGCGACAGCCTCGACGTGACGCACACGCCGATGTTCCACCAAGTGGAGGGGCTCGTCGTGGGCGAGGGCGTCACGATGGGTGATCTCAAGGGCACGCTCACTGGCTTTCTCCGCCAGCTCTTTGGTGAAGAGCGGCCCGTGACGTTCCGCCCGAGCTTCTTTCCGTATACGGAGCCGAGCGCTGACATCTTCATTGGCTGCACGTGCCGCGGCGCCGGCTGCGGCGTATGCAAGCAGACCGGCTGGCTCGAGGTGCTCGGAAGCGGCATGGTGCATCCGGCCGTCTTCGAGGCGGTCGGCTACGACCCCGAGCGCTATACCGGCTTCGCCTTTGGTGCAGGAATCGAGCGCATCGCGATGCTCTTGCACGGCGTTGACGACATCCGCTTGTTCTACGAGAACGACCTGCGCTTCCTGGAGCAGTTTCCGTCGTGAGAATTCTCGTCTCATGGCTTCGCGATCTGGTCGACGTGCCGGTGACCATCGAGCGTCTCGCCGCCGATCTGCACCTGCGTGGCTTCGAGGTCGCGTCGGTCGAGCCGTGGCCGCCGCAGCAGGCCCGAGCGGATGATGCCGTCATCGACTTCGAGATTACGGCCAACCGTCCAGACTGTCTGAGCGTCGCTGGCATCGCGCGTGAGGTGTCGGTGCTCTACGACGTTCCGCTTCGGTTGCCCAAGCTCTCTGCCCCCCGGGAGGGCGCACCAGCGCTGCCGATCACCATCGAGGCCCCGCCACTCTGCCCGCGGTACGTGGGCGCGCTCGTCGACGTGCACGTCGGGGCCTCACCCGACTGGTTGGTCGATCGGCTCGCCGCTGCCGGCATTCGCGCGATCAACAACATCGTCGACGTCACCAACTACGTGCTGGTGGAGCTGGGACATCCGCTCCACGCCTTCGCCTTCGAGAAGCTGACTGGCGGCGAGCTCCGTATTCGACCGGCACGTAACGGCGAAGAAGTGACAACGCTGGACGGCCAGCCCCGGACGCTCGACGAGCGGATGCTCGTGATAGCGGACCGTGATCGCGCACAGGCCGTGGCCGGCGTCATAGGGGGACGGGACTCCGAAGTGTCGCTTGGCACGCAGGTGATCGCGCTCGAGAGCGCCTACTTCCAGCCGCTGAGCATTCGCCGCACCAGCAAGCGCCTTGGACTATCGACAGAAGCGTCGTATCGGTTCGAGCGTGGGGCAGACCCGAATGCCCCGCTCGATGCGTTGATCCGCGCATGTGATCTCCTGCAACAGCTTGGCGCCGGCCGTCTGCGGCCTGGCATTGCCGACGTCTGGCCGTCGACGCCCGAGCCACGTGTCGTGCCGCTCCGGCTCGCGCGTGTTGCTGTCGTCACGGGGCTCGAGGTGGGAGCGGGTGCGGTGGAAGCGCGTGACGTCGAGCGGATCCTCCGCGGCCTTGGCTTTGGCGTGGAACCTACCGGCAACGCTGTCTGGCAGGTCACCGTGCCGACGTGGCGGCCCGACGTGACGCGCGAGATCGATGTGATAGAGGAGGTCGCGCGCTCCGTTGGGTACGATCGTCTACCCTCTACGTTCCCCACGCTGCACCGACCGCCTGCGCCGCCAGATGCGCGACTGGAGCGTCAGCGTGTGGCGCGCGACCTGGCGCTCGCGGCTGGCTTCGCCGAGTGCGTGACGTTCTCGTTCGTCGAGCGCGCGGCGGCACTGGCGTTTGCGGACGCTGGTGAGCTGGTGCCGCTCGCGAACCCGCTGTCCGAGCACTTCGCCATCATGCGGCCGTCGCTGCTGCCCGGCTTGGTGGATGCCGTCTCACACAACCGGCGGCGGGAACGGCGTGACGTGCGCCTCTTCGAGATTGGCGCCCGGTTCAGCGCGAGCGTGGGCGAAACGCGCGGCCTCGGCTTGGTCTGGACAGGCGCGGCGTCACCGGCACACTGGAGCGGCTCCGGTCGCGAGGCGGATCTGTTCGATCTCATGGGCGTTACGTCCGCGCTCGGCGCAAGGTTCGGGTTCGATCTCCTATGCGAGCCGGCGGACGTCCCCTACCTGGTCTCCGGTCATGCTGCTCGCATCGTCATGCAGCGCCGCGGCGCCGCTTCTAACGGCCGTGGCGCGCCGAGCCAGGCGACATCGATCGGCGTCATCGGCCAGCTCACGTCTTCGATTGCAGAGGCGCGTGACCTTCCGGCCGCCGAGCCAGTCTTCGTGGCCGAGCTCGACCTGGACCAACTGGGCGCGGGCGTCGACGCCAATCCGGTCGTCCGCGTGGAGCCGTTGCCGCGGCACCCGTCCGTCGTGCGCGATTTGTCGATGCTTCTTCCAGCGGACTTGCCCGCGGCGTCTGTTCGTGGCACCATTCGTTCCGTCGCGCCGGCAACGCTTGCCGCTCTGCAGGAGTTCGACCGGTACCACGGCCGTGGCATCCCCGAGGGCTTCGTCAGCTTGTCGCTCAGGCTCACGTTTCGCGCGCCGGACCGTACGCTGATCGACGTCGAAGTGCAGGAAGCCATGGAATCGATCGTGGCGGCGCTTCGCGACCGGCACGGCGCACGACTGCGATAGGAGCGTTCGGCGTCGAGCCAGATCGCGGTTGGGTCGAACGCGCGACGAAATGTAAAATGGAGACCCGGCTGTCCGCTACGGCGAGACCTGGCGCAGGTCGGGCGCACATGAGCGGATTTCGGATTCGGAGAACGAGCACATGGCCAAGGCCCTCGAAGATGTCAACGTCGACCTGAGGCCCATCGATCGACTGGAAGAGAAGATCAAGCTTCTTATTAGCGTTTTGGAACGGTCTCGGCAGGAGCAAGCCCGTCTGACCGAGGAAAATCTACACCTGAACCGCGAGCTCGACGGCCTTCGCGTGCGGCTCTCTGAAGCCGAGAACGTGGCCGTCGAGATGAAGTCGCTGCGCGAAGAGCGCGATGTTATTCGGAGCCGCGTTTCGGAGATGCTCGAGCAGCTCGAAACGCTACAGCTGTAGTGAAAAAGGGGAGGAAGAAAACGGGGACAGCCCTCGTTTTCGCACGGGTCGGCGAAGTCATGACATCGAAAACGAGGACTGTCCCCGTTTTCTTCCTCCCCTTTTCACCATGAGTGAGCCTAGCGAATTCACGTCACGAATCGTGTCTGTCGAAATTCAGGGACTTCGCTATCCCGTGAAAAGCGACTTGTCGGACGACTACGTCGCCCGCCTGGCGGCGTACGTCGACGGCAAGATGCAGGCCGCGGCCAACCAAGTACCGATCGGCGAATCGACCAAGCTTGCCGTTGTGGCAGCGCTCAATATCGCCGACGAGTTCTTCCGCAGCCGCGAGGAAGACCACAGTAACGCGAACGAGCTCCTCCAGCGTGCGGCGCACCTCGAGCGTCTCATCGACGATGCGCTGAAAGAGTGAGGACCGACGGCCTGCATTGTGTTGTAAGATGGGGTTGCCTGCGGTGCAGGTGATGGATGGACAGTCGTCTTGGGCCAACACTCTCTGACAAGTGAGCCGCGACGCCGCGTGGTGTGCAAGCCTCTGTGAGAGGAAGCCTAAAACGCGGTTGTAGACAGCGGCTCCACCTGCGATCGCAGGTTCAAACGACGTCCCCACACGGCATCGCGGGTACCACCCTCTGAATCTCGAACGCCACGCGACGGCTTCGAGCCTCACGCACGAATTCCGTTCCTGATGGCAACACCTGATTGTGATCTCCCGGCCAACGCAACCGTCGCTGAGGTTGGCGAGCAAGCAATCATCGACTGGATCCGGCGCGTGGCCCCACCCGCGCCACCGGAGATCGTCACCGGGATTGGCGACGATGCGGCCGTGCTCGATCGTGTGCAAAATCATCTCGCGGTGGTGACGACCGACTCGCTGGTCGAGGAGGTGCACTTCCGCCGTCCCTGGAGCACACCATCCGATGTCGGCGCCAAAGCGCTGCTCGTCAACCTCAGTGATCTGGCGGCCATGGGCGCCACACCGCACGCGGCTCTCCTTTCACTTGGTCTGCCGGCTACGCTGTCGGTCGCTGCGCTCGTCGCCCTCGTCGCCGCCTTCATCGATGTGGCGCGCGCGAACCGCATGGGGCTCGTGGGTGGCAACATCAGTCTCAGCCCAGGGCCCCTCTTCGTCGACGTCACCGCCATTGGAGCGGCGAAGCGCCGCAAGCTGCTCTATCGCCATGGCGCGCGAGTTGGGGATTCGCTGTACGTCACTGGCTCACTGGGTGGGGCCGCGGCCGGCTTACTCTGGTTGCAACGGACCAGCGCGCTCGAGCGTACGGATTCTTGGCTGGCCGGGGTAGAATCACCTTTTGCGCCGGCGGAAGGGCGAGCTGGCTTACAAGCTGAGCCATTGACGCACCTGGAGCCGGCGGTCGCTCCGGCGCTACAACGCTACTTCAGGCCGGATGTTCGGAGTCGCATTGGGCAATCCGTTGGCCGGGCGCGCGCAGCAAGGGCGTGCGTAGATCTCAGTGACGGCCTCGCTGATGCCCTCCGTCAGATGGCTTCGGCCAGTGGGATCGGCGTCGAAATCGACGCCGAGGCGATTCCGGTCGATGCCTCCGCGCGCGAGGTGGCCTCGCGACTGGGCGCGGATCCTCTTACGTTGGCGCTCTCTGGCGGCGAGGATTACGAGCTGCTGTTCGCCGTTTCCCAGCGCTCGACACGCCGCTTTCTCGCAACCGTCGCTGGCGCCGGACGCGTCCCGGTGACGCGGATCGGCCGCGTGCTGCCGCCAGTTGTGCTCGATCTCGTGCGAAACGGGCGGACCGAGCAGCTGCCGGGCGGCTTTCGGCATTTTGCTGATGCTTCTAGCGAGCTCCTTCCAACGGCGCATCGTGGTCGCGGCTGGGGCCGTCCTGGGCTTCTGCCTGCTCTATGAGGGGACCATCCTCGATTCACGTTATGCACCCAGGCAAGTCGAAGTACCTGAGCTGTCTGCCCCACCTGCCATGGGCGCACGCCTGCGCTTCAGCGCAACCGCTTATTGCAAAGGGAGGACGACGGCCTCGGGCGCGACGGTTCGAAGAGGCATTGCCGCCGCAGATCCTGCCCTCTTGCCGGTTGGCTCCGTGATCCAGGTCGACGCCGCGATCCCGCGCTACAACGGCGTCTACACCATCATGGACACAGGGCCCAAGGTGCAGGGCCGAGCGGTCGACCTCTACATGTGGAGCTGCCACGAAGCGCTTCGATTCGGGCGCCGGCCGATCAAGCTCACGGTGCTTCGGCTGGGGTGGAGCCCTGGCACGAGCGGCCCGGAGCGCGCCAAGGAGCTCTTTCACCGCCGCGAGCGCAAGGTGATGGTGGACCACGGAGGTCGCGAAAGCTAGTCGCCGCTCTCCGCGACGCCCGCTGTCACTTCCTGTTCTTTGTACTGCAACTGATACAACTTGTAGTAAATGCCGCGGCGAGCCAGCAACTCTTGGTGCGTGCCCGCTTCCCGCAGCTCTCCCTTGTGAAGCACGAGAATCTTGTCCATGTCCTGAATGGTCGATAGGCGATGCGCAATGGCGATCGTCGTTCGGCCTTTCATCAGCACCGCCAGCGCTTCGCGGATCAGCAGCTCCGTCTCGGTATCGATGCTCGAGGTGGCCTCGTCCAAGAGCAAGACTTGCGGGTCGAAGGCCAAGGCACGAGCAAACGAGAGAAGCTGCTTCTGCCCGACCGACAATGTGGCGCCACGTTCAGCGACCGGCGTGTCGTAGCCGTATGGGAGACGCTCGATGAACCGATCGGCGTGCACCGCGCGTGCCGCGCGGTGGATCGCGTCATCCGCGATATCGTCGTGCCCCAAGCGAATGTTGCTGGCAATCGTGCCCGAGAAGAGGTGCACATCCTGGAGCACGAGACCAAAGCGCGACCGCAGATGCTCCCGCACCATCTCGCGGATGTCCGTTCCGTCCATCACGATGCGACCTCGCCGGACATCGTAGAACCGCATGAGCAGGTTGATCAGCGTCGACTTCCCCGCGCCGGTCGCGCCGACAATGCCGACGCGCTCGCCGGCTGCAACGGCGAACGAGACGTCCCGCAAGACGTACTCTTCTCCGTCGTAGGCGAACCAGACGTGGTCGAGCTCGATCTGCGGCCCACCGCGGTGATGCGGATCCCCTCCTGATGAAGGTTCGTGGAGCGGCTTGGCCACCGCTGCTTCTCCCGCCGGCCGCAGCACGTTTCGACGGCTTTCTTCTTCTGGCTCGTCGAGCAGCGCGAAGATCCGCTCGGACGAGGCCATCGCCGACTGGAGCAGGTTGAACTTCTCCGACAGATCGCTGATCGGCTGAAAGAACCGGCGCGTGTACTGGAGAAAGGCGACGAGCGTGCCGAGTGTCACGGTTCCCTCCATGACCCAGCTGCCGCCCTGCCACACGATGAGCGCAGCGGCCAGCGCGCCAATGATCTCGATCACCGGATAGAAGACCGCATAGTAGAAGACGGACCGGATGTGCGCGTCGCGGTGGCGCCGGTTGATGTCGTCGAAGCGGTTGAAGATTCGCTCCTCTTGGCCGAAGAGCTGCACCGTCGTCATGCCCGTCAGGTGCTCCTGGAGGAACGCGTTGATGCGCGCTACCAGCACCCGCACGGCACGGTACGATTCGCGCGCATGACGACGGAACCATTCCGTAACCCACGCAATCAACGGCAGCACGCAAAAGGCAAGGAGCGCCAGGCGCCAGTCCAGGGCAACCATCACGACCATGATGCCCAGCAAGGTGAAGACGTCGCCAAAGACCGCAATGACGCCCGCGGTGAACAGATCATTCAGGACGTCGACGTCGGTCGTGACCCGCGTCATCAGTCTGCCGACCGGATTGCGATCGTAGAACCTCAGGCCGAGGCGCTGGAGATGCTCGTAGATTTCGAGGCGCAAATCGTACATGATCCGCTGCCCCATCATCTGCAGGGTCCAGGTCTCGAGGTACTCCAGCGCGAAGCCCCCTATGAGCACTGCGAGAAAGATCAGCGCGATGCGGTTCACCCCGGAGACGTCGCTGGTGGCGATATAGTGATCGATGGCGAGCTTGGTCAGGTACGGTTGGGCGAGCTGCAAAACGGCCGATGCAATGATGGCTACCAGCGCCAACGCCGCTGAGCGACGATATGGCCACAGATAGCGCAGCAGCCGCTTCATCAGCCGCGCGTCGTACGCTTTGCCGAGGGCCTCTTCTTCCTGCATTTTTGAGTAGTGGTCAGTGGCCAGTGGTCAGTGGCCACTTTCAAGAGGCTGCCAGCTCCTCCTCGAGAAGCTGCTTCCGATACAGCTCCGCATAGGCGCCGCCGTGCGCGACGAGATCAGTATGAGTGCCGCGCTCGATGATGCGGCCACGGTCCAGCACGAGGATCAGGTCGGCATCACGCACCGTCGACACGCGGTGCGATACAACGAGCGCCGTTCGCTGTCGCCTCACATCGCGCAACCGCTGCAGGATTTCTTCTTCCGTGTACGTGTCCACTGCCGACAGCGCATCGTCCAGGATCAAGATGCGCGGATCGACCATGAGCGCGCGCGCAAGGGCCGTGCGCTGCTTCTGTCCGCCCGACAAAGTGATTCCCCGTTCGCCGACCATGCTGTCGTAGCCGCGCGGGAACTGCGCGACATCCGCGTCCAACCGTGCGACGCTCGCGGCCCAGCGAATGCGATCAGTGGGCCCGTCTCGCCGAAGCTCGGCGGAGCCGAGCGAAGGCGGACCGCTTGCACTGAAGGCAATATTTGCCGCCAGCGTGTCCGAAAAGAGAAACGGCTCCTGCGGCACGAAGCCGATGGCTCTGCGGAGTGTCAAGAGCGGCAGCCGGCGCACATCGATCTCGTCTACGAACACCGTGCCGGGCGGAGGATCGTGCAGCCGGGCAACGAGCTGCAGGAGCGTCGACTTGCCGCTCCCGGTCGGCCCGACCACCGCGACGGTCTGACCGGGATCCACACGGAAGGAGATGTCTGCGAGGACTGGCTCCGTGTCGTAGGCGAACGTGAGCCGGTCGAACGCGATTGCGCCGCGCAGGATGACGTTGGATTCGAGCGGCTCTCCCACCTGGTCCGTGATCGTGGGCGTTACGTCGAGTAGGTCCAGCATGCGCTTCCAGGACGCCGTGCCGCGCTGCAGCAGGTTCGTCACCCAACCGAAGGCCATCATCGGCCAGCTCAGCATCGTCAGATACGTCATGAATGCCACGAACTCCCCAATCGAGAGTCGTCCAGCAATGACTTCCCGGCTTCCCACCCACAGGACGAGCAGGCTGGCGATGCCAAGAAAGAACGTCAGGCTCGGGTAGAGCAACCCTTGAAGCTGCACGAGCCGGCGGTTACGTGCGACGTACTCGTCGTTTGCCTCTCGGAACCGCCTGAGCTCGTGAGGCTCTTGGCGGTAGGCACGGACGACGCGCACCCCTGCCAGCGCCTCCTGGACGATCGCGCTGATATCGGCGAGCTGCTCCTGGATTTGCTCGAACCGCCGATGGATGGCATCACCGAAGTACTTGACCGCCAGGCTCACGAATGGCAGCGGGATGAGCGCGATGAGCGTCAGCTTGACGCTCAAGGAAAACATCAGCGCCAGTGCGACGACGAACAGAAAGACCGTCGACGCAGCGTACATGACGGCAGGCCCCACCATCATGCGCACGGCGCTGAGATCGTTGGTCGCGCGCGACATCAGGTCGCCGGTCCGATGGCGCTGGAAGTCGGCCATCGCCCAGCGTTCGAAGTGCGCGAAGAAGTCGTTGCGCAGGTCGTACTCGATGACGCGTGACACACCGATGACGATGCGTCGCATCAGGAAGCGGAAGATGCCTCCAACCAGCGCCACGGCGAGGAGCAGCGCGGCGTAGAGGCGCAACTTGCCGGCGGTGACCCCCTGCGCCAGGTCGTCCACCGCGTACTTCAAGATCCACGGGCTGACCAGGGAAACGGCCGTCGCGCCGATTGCGCAACCAAGCCCGCGCAGCACGTCGCGCCGGTGACGTTGGATGTACGGCCACAGGCGGGCAGACGGTGAGGACATTGCCGACGAGTAAACCTCCAAGGCCACGTGAAAGTGACCGGTCAGGCCAGTATAACCTTCCATTCGACTCGCCTTCCGCTCGCCTCGCGGCGAGCCGAAGGCTCGCTCATGGCAAGCCAGTTTCAGGGAGCCAGTTTCAGGGAGAATGCCCTGACCCTTCGACCCCTCGACGACGCTCGGGGTCGCCTTGAGCGACGTCGAAAGGCGACAGGCTCAGGGTCACCCCGAGCGCAGTCGAGGGGTAAGCGAGCGAAGCGAGTCGAAGGGTGTTTCCCGATTCCCGTGACGCCCTAGCCTCCAAGCTGGCTCCCGTGCTATTCTGCCGTTGCATTCGTTCCCAGCGGACTGCACGGCTGCAGGTCCTCGTCTTCCTGCCCGTTCGACGAACGTTCATCGCGGCGAGCGCGCCATTTCCGGCGTGCTACAGCACAAAATCCGGGGCGTGAAGGGTTGAGGTCATGTTCGTCAGCCGTGGTCGTCTGTGGCTGTGCGCGGTGCCGCTTGTACTCGCTGCGACGGTAGTGCCAGCAGCCGGACAGTATCGGGGGCAACCATCCAACGTCGCGACCGGAGAGACCTACACTATCGAGATCGGGGCCGCGCTCTGGAACCCGACGCCGACCTTCGTGATCTCGAGCGAGCAATTTGGGATAGGGGGAACCGAGATTGATTTCGTCGAAGATCTCGGTGTCGCCAAGAAGCGGCTACCTGAGCTGCGCGTGGTGCTCCGTCCCGGACGCAAGCACAAGCTACGACTCCAGTACTTCCGAGGCTCATACGATGCGGACGGTATCCTGCGCCGCACGGTCGTCTTCAACGGGATCCAATACGACGTCGGCCTCCCGGTGCAGAGCGCACTCGATTGGCACACGGTGCGCTTCGGTTACGAATACGACTTCCTCTACCGCGATCGCGGGTTCGTCGGCCTTCTCCTCGAAGGGCGCTACACTCGTGTCCGTGCGGAGCTCGAGAGCCCAGTGAACTCAGAGTTCTCCGAGGCCAACGCGCCCATACCGGCTGTGGGCGCCATCGCACGTTTCTACGTCCTGCCGAACATCTCGATCACCGGCGAAGCGACCGGCTTTCGGTTGCCAGAGGACGAGGACCGCGACTGGAACGGTCGATACTTCGACTACGACATCTATGGCACCGTGAACATCACCGACCGCGTCGGGGCGCAATTCGGCTATCGCAGCCTCGATGTCAGCTACGATATCGACCAGGATTTTGGCGATCTGGAATTACGAGGCGTCTACCTCGCAGGCGTGGTGCGGTTCTAATGCTGGTCTCCGAGATCCTCCATGGATGAGCTCAGGTAGCGCGCCCCGCCTATCTGTGGATGAGCCTGCCATCGAGCATCTCTGGAGGCCATGACCAAGGTACGCACGTCCGACAAAGCCCGGCGCTTCACTGAATCGGTCATTCGCGAGATGACCCGGCTCGCGATGCGCCACGACGCGGTCAACCTCGCCCAGGGCTTCCCGGACTTCCCCGCGCCCGAGCCGGTCAAGACGGCGGCGTGCCGTGCGATTGACGCGGACATCAATCAATACGCCATCACCTGGGGTGCGCGGCGCTTGCGCGATGCCGTCGCCGCCCATTGGGGACAGCGCTACGGCCTGTCCGTCGATCCGGAGACACAGGTCACCGTCTGCTGTGGATCAACGGAGGCCATGATCGCCACGCTCCTGGGCGTCGTCGATCCAGGCGACGAGGTGATCGTATTCGAGCCGTTCTACGAGAACTACGGTCCAGACGCCATTCTCTCCGGTGCGGTTCCGCGCTACGTACAGCTACACGAGCCGGACTGGCATGTCGACCTCGAGGAGCTCGCGTCCGTCTTTGGCGATCGCACGCGAGCGATCATCCTCAATACGCCGAACAATCCAACTGGAAAGGTCTTCACGGTCGAGGAGCTCACCGAAATCGCACGTCTGTGTCACCGCTGGGATGTGGTGGCCATCACCGACGAAATCTACGAGCACATCGTCTATGACGAGGCGCGTCACGTGCCGCTTGCCACGATTGAAGGGATGGCGGAGCGCACGGTCTCGATCGGCAGTCTCTCGAAGACGTTCAGCGTGACTGGCTGGCGCGTCGGTTGGGCGGTCTCCCCGCCGCAGCTGGCGGCTGGCATCAGGAAGGTGCACGACTTCCTCACCGTGGGCGCGCCGGCGCCACTTCAAGAGGCCGGAGCCGCAGGGCTCGGCCTTCCGGATGCGTACTACGCCGAGCTCGCGGGAGAGTATCAGCGCCGGCGGGACCTCTTGGTGGATGTCTTGGCGAGATGTGGCTTTGGCGTCTTCGCGCCCAAAGGGGCTTACTACGTGATGACCGACATCAGTGGCTTTCGATTTCCAGACGATACGAGCTTCGCGCGCTACCTGACGTCCGAGATCGGCGTCGCAACGGTCCCCGGTAGTAGCTTCTATCGCGACCCAGCCCTGGGCGCTCAACGGCTGCGGTTCTGCTTCTGCAAGACGGACGACACTCTCCTGGAGGCTGCACGCCGGCTCGAGCGCTTGCGTGCCTAACTCTGCCCATACAACTCCCGATACACATCGCGGAGACCGAGAACTCGTTTGACGTAGAGCCGCGTCTCCGGATACGGAATGTCGTCGATGAACTCTTCCGTATCGAGCTCGTCTTCGGACCGTTCTGCGAGCCAACGCGAGACCGGGCGCGGTCCTGCGTTGTACGCGGCCAGCACCAGGTGATCGGCACCGTACTTCTCCACCAAGTCCGCGAAGTACCGCGTCCCGAGACGGATGTTCGCCGTAGGGTTCCTCAAGGTGCGCGTAGAGAACGGGCGAATGCCGAGCCGACGCGCCAACTGCCTCCCGGTGCCCGGACGGACCTGCATCAAGCCATAGGCATTGGCTGGGGAACGCGCATTCCGGTCGAACGCCGACTCTTGGCTAATCAGGGCCGCCACCAGGTAGGGATCAATCTTGTGCGCGTTTGCGTATCGCCGCACCTGCTCCCAGTAGTCGAGGGGGAATAACATCTCCAGCACCTCGCGCGGCAGACGCTCCCCACCGACCGCAATGTGATGTGGGTACGCGCGTCTCGCCAGCACGACCCCACGCAGGTTCTGTCCCTGCCGGAACAGCGCCCACGCGATCGTGGCGTCGACCAGAGGTGAGGCGCCCGAGGTCCGCTCGAGATCCCACAATTCGTCGATTGCATCGCTGTACAGCTCCGCAGCGAGCAACCAGCGAATCCGCTCTATCAAGGCCGGGGGCAGGTCGCCAGGGGCAGCCTCGGCCCCGGGCCCCACAATCTTCACCTCTTCGCTTTCCTCTGGTAGGACGGCGATCCGAGGTCGCGCCGACATTGGCTTGACGCTCGTCGGCAATGTCAAGGTGAGCTTTCCGGGCGTGAGACCGCTCGCGCGCAAACGCCGCGCGGCCAATTGGCCATAGTAGGAGTTCAAGTAATCGACGGCGACCAGCTCGTAGCGCGCCTGCGCCTCACGTCCTTGGCCCAGAGCCTCGCGCGCGCGGCCGCTCCAATACAGCCAAGCCGCTCGCTGGTTGGCGCGCGGGAAGTCGGACGCCGCAGGTTCAAAGACACGGATCGCCTCCTCGTAATCGCGCTGTCGATAGCTCCACCATCCGTACTTCCACGCGGCGCGGGCGGCGTGGCGACCCGTCGGATACGAGTAGTACAACTCACGAAACGTCCGGGCGGCTTGCTCCTCCTCGTCCCGGAGAATGTAGTGTGTGCCGAGGTTGTTCAGGCCATCCTCGGCCCAGGTGCTGCTGGGAAAGGACTGCATGAGCTCTCGGATTGCCGCCACGTATTGCTGATGGCGATTCAAGCCACGGAGCGCCCGCGCGTGGAAGAACCGTGCTTCCGCCTGACGGCTGCCGCGCTTCCTCAACGGGCCAAGGGCATCGATCGCGCGCTGGTGACGGCCGAGATGATATTCGGCTTGTCCGGCCCGCAGCTCAATCAAGTCCCGCGCACCGCCCGTCACGCTGGAGCGCAGCTCTTTGCAGCCGGCGAGTGCGGCCCGGTAACGGCGTGCGGCAAACAACCGTTCCACACGACCGATCTCCGCGTCCCGTCGTTTAGCCGCCTCGACATCGCCCGTTGGCGCCGGGCCAAGCGCCTCGGCATGCCTTTTCGCCGCTTCTGCACGCGCGCTCGTCGGAAGCTCGTAATAAAGGCGCAGCCATGCCGCACGCGCGAGGTCGGTTTCACCGCTCCGGCCGAGGGCCTCCGCCCACTTGTCCAGGGCGACGTCCCGATCGACCGGGGAACGCTCCGCCCGCCGCTTGAAGAAGGCAGCCGCGGCGACGTAATCCTCGTCCAACATGGCCGCCTCGCCTTCCGCCATCAGCACGTCCGCGCCAAGGGCACCCGGCTCTTGTGCATGCAGCTCGCGCAACGCGGCGCGCGCTTCCGCGACGCGACCGAGCTCCAGCCAGGCCCGGGCGCGATAGTAGGTCGCGTACCCGGCAAGTGGCGTCGAGTCCAGTGCCTCCTGGTCGATCAGGGCGAGCGTCGCGGCATGCTTACCGTCGCGGAATCGGTCGACCGCCTTCGCAAGATTGGCGACCGCTCGATTCTTCAACCGCGTGCGTTCCGCCTCGTCTGGGACGAGCCACGCCTGGGCCAGCGTGCTGGGCAATGGTCCCTGGACTGTCGAGTGCAACGTGGTCGGTGGCGGAGGCAGCTCCTGAAGGAGCAGCGGTCCCGCCAGAGCGGCCATCAAACCGCCGCTGATCACCGACAGGAAACGGGGTCGCATGGAAACTGCAGTATTGTGAACGAGTTGAGGGGCGTGGGCGGGAGCGGTATAATGGCTTGTTCGGTCGTGCGGCACACTCTTTAGACTGTGCGGCCGGCGCGCGGTTTCCACCTCGAGGGGGCGTCACGGCTTCGACGGGGGTATGGATTCGCGGGATGCATGCCGAGCTCCACTTCGCTCGTAAAACTAGTGGAACACAATGTAAGTGCGGATACGCAACTTGCACTCGCTGCCTAACTCGTAGCGACGCTCACCCTGGAATCGCCCGCGGTCCGGGGATGAGCGCCATTTAGCGGGCTGGCGATCGCGCGGCGCCACGGCGCGCGGTCGTGAGACACACCGCGGCTGGTCGTTGGTGGTTTCTCGCCTCTCTTTTCGCACCAGCGACGAGACAATCAAGAGGGGATAAGCATTGTAGATTCCTGCGGGGATGTGCCTTCGGACGCGGGTTCGACTCCCGCCGCCTCCATTCGACTCGCCTTCCGCTCGCCTAACGGCGAGCCAGTGTCAGGGAGAATGCCCTGACCCTTCGACAGGCTCAGGGTCACCCCGAGCGTAGTCGAAGGGCTGCTTCGAAACCCTGAGACGAGCCAAGTACGCTGAGGCCCCAGCACGGGTCGGAACTCCAGCCGAACCACACATAGCACCTTGATTGAGCTTGTTGACGATGGCATCTGGCGATGCGATACGTGTACATCCTGCGCTGTGCCGACAACTCGCTCTATGCGGGCTGCTTCGAGCAACCGTTCGTACGCGTCGAAGTCATAGAACGCGGCCGTCGTCTTCGGCGCCTTCAGCAGCCTCGTTTATCAACGGGCCCCTCCCTTCCGCTTTCGCGGCGTGGACTTTGTCGCTGGCTGGTCGGGCGCGGTCGGCCCTACCGCCTCTGGCGATGAAGATGGAGCGACACCGGTTCGCGCCACGCGCTCGGCGCGCGACACGATGAGTGACGAGTACGTCGCCAGTGCGTCGACATCCAGGCCGGCGAGCGCTGGGCTCTCGGGGATCGAGGGCGCCTGAGCGATCGCAGCCTCGGCGAGCTCCGTCACCCGTCGCCGGACAAAGGGCCCGGCCAGGCCGATGTCTTCAGCGAATGCCGGCCATGTGGCTGGGCCGATCTCCTCGAGCGTGGCCCGCTTGCCGATCTTCATGGCGAGCTTGGACGACAGGTCCGGGTAGGCGACCGTCAACAGGAGGTCGTAGAGCGGCGTGAGGCTCACGCCGCCCTGCTGATAGAGGAGGCTGAAGTTCTTTCCGTGAGCATCGGCGTTGCCGACGATCAGGTTGAGGATGGCCGCGTCGAGGAACGCCAGCACCGCGACCGCCGGAATCGTGGTCGCCCTACGCAGCAGGTCGAAGCTGGTCTTGAAGGTCGGACCACCTTCCGATGCGTACTTGTGCTCCGGTGGAATACCGAGTGCCTGACAGAAGTCCTCCTGATGCAGGCGGTGCGCCTGGCCACTCTCGTCGACGCGACGGTCGTAGCGGGTGATGAGCAAGTACGGGTGTCCGGCGACGGTTCGAGCCGCTACCGGTGCGACGGGCAGCCCGATGGCAGCAGCCAGCGTCATCACCAGCGCTTCGTTCTCCGTCGTGTGCGGGAAGCGCGCGATGGACGGCTTCAGAATGTGCGTGGTGGGCTGCCCAGGTGCCGGCAACGCCACGCGACCATCCACGAGTACGACCGGAAGCTTCGACTGAGCGCCGGCAAGGGAGAGCCGCAGCCCTTCCCGCCCGGCTAGCAGGGGGCGCGTTGGCAACGTGTCCAGCAGTTGTCCGAACTCGTCATCGCTGAGGGGTTGCGGGGCTCCACCTGGGTCTGCCACAGGCGGTGTGTCGCCTTCAGGCCAAAGAGATAGGGCGCCCGCGACATCGCCCCCCAGGGCTTCGAGAAACGCAAAGTCGTTGCGTTTCGAGATCCCCAGCGCGCCGGCAATCACGTCGCGTTGCGACTCCTCCGGGAGGAGACCGGCGAAGAACGGCCTGCACTGACGCTGCTTGAAGGGCTCCGGCCGTTTCGGCAGGGAGAACGAGATGGCAGGACGGGACGAATCAGCGAGCCAGTCCGCCGCGTAGGCAAAGCGCATCTCGCCGTGCTGATTCACCTGAAGCGTGCCGACGACCGCTCCCTCCCACCAGACCGAGAGCATCCGCGTCACGAGCCGTTCCCCGCAGCCCCGGGCGGCGCAGCGACCTCCAGGCGGCAGCCAAGGGCGTCCAGCACCGCCAGAACTTTGCCCAGGCGCACGGTGGGCTTCCCGCGTTCCAGCTCGACAAGGAAGCGAACGCCAACGCCGGCTGCGGCGGCCAGCTGATCCTGGCGGAGGCCTTGGGCAAGCCGAGCCTGGCGGACGACGGCGCCGATCTGTTCAGCAGTCACAGTGATATTTCCCGATCGGGAAAATTCTACGCGACCAGCCCGGCAAAGTCCAGCGAAATTCCCGATCGGGAAAACCTGGCCCTGGAACGGCCAAGTGCACCTAGTGTATTCCCGATCGGGAAATCGCGAGAGCCAGACTTGTGAAACCTCACGGATGAGGCTAACCTCTGCTGTTACTCACGATCGAGCATGGAGGTTGATTTCATACCGATGTGCCGGGACCGCTAGTCGGCCGACTTCGGTTTCGGCGAGGTACGACATAGGGCCCGAATCGCGCCATCCGAGACGCGAGTAGAACGAACGGGCGCGCTGGTTGCCAGCGACGACAGCGAGCCACGCCTGTCGATGTCCTGCGCTGCGGATTTCGGCCTCGGCCTTGCGAAGAAGCATCGCCGCGACACCGGTTCCGCGCGCTGCTCTGTCGACGTAGATCTGCTCCACCTCATCGCCCTTCACGACAACGAATCCCACGGTCTGGCCATGGGACTCGGCCACCCACATGCATTCGAGCCGTTCCCGCGCTCGGGATACGAACTGCTCCTGGTCGCGATAGCGGACGAGCTCCGGCGGAACGTGCCCGAGGTGACCGTCGGCCCACCCTATGTGCCAGATCCGGGCAACTGCGCTGACATCGTTGGAGGTTGCCTTGCGGACAAAGTACGGTTCGGTAGCTGCGGCCTCGTTTGCGTGCATTGACATGTCCTGAACGTCCCAAAGATCACGCCGCAGAAGGATATCAACCTTCGACCCGGCGAACGAAGAGGCGGCATTCGGACGAGGTGAACGTCCATGCGGCGATTGTCGTAGATCGCCTGCTACGTCCAGTCCGCGCGATAGACTTGACCGGGTTTCCTGCGAGAGGAGAAGGCGTCGATGTTCGCTACGCAAGATGGGTCGAAGGTAGGACGATGGGTAGGCGCGCTCGGAGTAGCCGCCGCGGCGGCGGTGATGGCCGGCGTCACGGGGCTCTCGGGCGCGGGACAGACACCGCGCGAATGGCGTGACTACGCCGGCGGACCCGACAGCTCGCGCTTCGTCGCGGCAACGCAGATCGACAGATCCAACGTGGGCCGGCTCGACGTCGCCTGGACCTACCCGGCCGGCGATACCGACTTCAATCCCCTCGTCGTGCGCGGCGTCATCTACGGCCGGACGCGTGGCACCGCGCTCGTGGCCCTGGACGCAGCGACGGGCAAGGAGCTCTGGGTGCACGACGGCATCGAGGGCTTCGCGCTCCGCGGCGTGAACTACTGGGAGAGCAAGGACGGCAAGGATCGCCGCCTCCTCTTCAGCGCGCGCAACTTCCTGCGGGCCATCGACGCGCGGACCGGCAAGGCGATCATGTCCTTCGCCAAGGACGGCCGTGTGGATCTGCGCGAAGGCCTCGACCGCGATCCGAAGACGGTCGAGCAGCAGAGCCGCCTTCCGGGGCGCGTGTTCGAGAACCTGATTATCCTGGGCTCGGCGACCAATC